>NZ_JTKZ01000761.1:0-1017 GCF_000799035.1 Delftia sp. ZNC0008 | reverse complement strand
CATCTCGCGCCCGCCCAGGGCCGCCAGCGCCGGCTGGGCCAGGATCTCGCGGGCGCGGCGCACGCCGTTCACCATGCGCCGCAGGTCCTGCGCGTCGGAGAAAAAGGCCGGATCCACCAGCGGCAGGGCCAGCGGGTCGGCACTGGCCAGGCGCAGGCTGCCGCGGCTGGCCGGCTGCAGCACGCAGACATGCAGGGAATAGCCGTGGCCCCAGACCGTCTTGCGCCCGTGGTCCACCAGCTTGGCCACCACGAAGTGCAGCTGCAGGTCGGGCGCAGCCTCGCCGGGGCTGCTGCGGATGAAGCCGCCCGCCTCGGCAAAGTTGGTGGTCAGCATGCCGCGCCGCTGGCTGCGCCATTGGCCCACGGCGGCCAGCAATCTGCGCGCACCGCCCAGTGACAGGCCGAAGCTGTCGGTCAGCTGCGCGCCATCGACCACCAGCACCACATCCGGGTGGTCATGCAGATGGGCGCCCACGCCGGGCAGGTGGTGGACCACATCGATGCCCAGCGAACGCAGGTGATCGCCCGGCCCCACGCCAGACAGCATCAGCAGCTGCGGCGACAGCAGCGCGCCGCCGCTGAGCAGCACCTCGCGCCGGCAGTGCAGTTGCTGCACCGTACCGCCCTGCAGGTACTCCACGCCCACGGCGCGCCGGCCCTCGAACAGAATGCGCAGCACCTGGGCACCCGTTTCCACGCGCAGATTGGGCCTGGCACGGTGCGGCGCCAGATAGGCCTTGGCGACGTGGTGGCGCTCGCCGTTGCGCTGGGAGACCTGGTACAGGCCCACACCCTCCTGCGCCTGGCCGTTGAAATCCGCGTTGTGCGCATGGCCGGCCTGCACGCCCGCCTGCACGAAGGCCCGGGACAGCGGGTTGGGATCGCGCAGCTCGGCCACGTTCAGCGGCCCGCCCGTGCCGTGCCAGGCGTCGGCGCCGCGTTCGTTGTGCTCGGCGCGCAGGAAGTAGGGCAAGACTTCGCTCCAGCTCCAGCCCGGATTGCCCTGGGCACGCGG
>NZ_JTKZ01000760.1:0-1059 GCF_000799035.1 Delftia sp. ZNC0008 | reverse complement strand
CCGCGTCTACCTGGCCCTGCTGGGCCTGGTGCTGCTGGTCATGATCGTGGCCTGAGCGCTGCGCTCAACCCTCCTGGAAGATCGCCTCGATCCGGGTCTCGAACACCCGGGCAATGGCGAATGCCAGCGGCAGGCTGGGGTCGTAGCGGCCCGTCTCGATCGCGTTCACGGTCTGGCGCGACACGCCCAGCAGGTCCGCCAGCGCAGCCTGGCTCCAGCCGCGCTGGGCGCGCAGTTCACGGATGGTGTTTTTCATCGCCGGGCCGCCCCAAGATGAAAAGGCACCCCCTCGGGGGCCAGCGGACCTTGCACAGCAAGGGGAGCGCGGGGGTCATTTTTCATGGGAGGGGCACTTTGGCGGAACAGCTCATCGGCTGCGCAGCCAGTGAGCCACCGAGGCAGCCACCCAGAGCGCACCCATCAAGGGCCACACCATGAACATGCTGAGCTTGGGAAAACCTGCCACTTCCAGGAATCCATAGGTGAAGGTGATGCCCGCCGTACCCGCCGCAGCAATCGCCAGTTGCTCCAGCATGGACTTGCGCAGGAACTCGTCGGTATCGCGCACCAGCCGCACGATGGCCCGTACAGCCAGCGCAAACGCCAGCATGGGGCTGAGCAGCAGCGCCGTGCGCAGGGCACCCGCCTCCATGTCGGCACTCAGCACAAGCGCCCCGACAAGCAGCGCCGAGTACAGCAGCAGCGCAAATCCCAGTTCCTTCTGATAGCGGCGGTTGGTGGCAAGGGTTCGATTCATGGATGGATCTCGGCATGTGTAAAGGATGCTTGACATTGTGCGATGCCCGTCAAAGACATGTCAAGCAAGCTTTACATGCCTGCCGGACGCCCCGCCGTACAATCGCCGCCGTTGGTGCCAGCAGCCCCAGGGGCTGCGGTTAAACGGGAAACATGGGGCGGCCAGATCAAGCCGCCCGCATGTACTGCCCCCGCAACAGTGAGTGAAACGCCGCGTGCATGGCACCGGCCCCCGCCAAACCCGTGCCACTGGGCGTACAGCCCGGGAAGGCCTTGGCGAGTGCGTCACCAGTCTGGACGCGG
>NZ_JTKZ01000528.1:0-1931 GCF_000799035.1 Delftia sp. ZNC0008 | reverse complement strand
CCGCGTCTGCAAACCAGTGGCCGCTGTCGGCCGGGCCCAGATAGTCCTTCACCAATGACATGCTGTCCTTGCCGGTCTCAGGCCGTGGCGCCCGAGGCCTTGATCACGGCGGCCCACTTGGCGCTCTCCACCTGGATGCGGGCCGCGTACTGCGCGCCATCGCCCAGCAGCGGCACGGCGCCCTCGATGCCCAGGCGCGACTGGAAGGACTCGGCAGACGCCACCTTGAGGACGTCGCGCCCCAGCGCGCGCACCGTCTCGGCGGGCGTGCCCTTGGGCGCGAGGATGCCGTAGGTCAGCGAGCTCTCGAAGTCGGCCAGCGCACGCACGCCGGACTCGGCCACCGTGGGCACGTCGGGCAGCTGGGGCTGGCGTTTGGCGCCAGTCACGGCCAGGGCGCGCAGCTTGCCGGCCTTCACCAGGGCCATGGCCGCGGGAATCACGCCAAAGCTGAAGTCCACATTGCCGCCCACCAGGTCGGTCAGCGACGGGGCCGTGCCCTTGTACGGCACGTGGATGGCCTTGGCGCCCAGCGCGTGGGCGAACATCTCGCCCGTCAGGTGGCCGCCCGTGCCCGAGCCGCTGGAGGCGTAGTTCATCTCGCCGCTGCGCTTGCGCATCTGCTCGGCCAGATCGGCCACGCTGCGCACGGGCGAGGAAGCCGGCACCACCAGCAGCAGGGCCGACGAGGCGAACATGGCCACCGGCTGCAGATCGGTGGCCGCATTGAACTTGAGGCCCGGATACAGCGAGGGATTGATGGACACCGTGCCCGTATGGCCCAGCAGCCAGGTGCTGCCGTCGCCGGCCGCACGCACCACGGCTTCCGTGCCAAGATTGCCGCCCGCGCCGGCCTTGTTCTCCACGATCATCCCGTAGCCGAAGGACTCGTTGAGGCCATGCGCCATCTGCCGCGCGAACACATCGTTGCCGCCGCCCGGCGCAAACGGCACCACCAGGCGGCTGCCGCGCTTTTGGGCCCAGGCCGGCAGCGCACAGGCGGCCAGCGCGGCGGCGGCGGTGGACAGCCACATCCGGCGCGGCAAAGAGGTCTGAGAGGCTTGAGCGGTTTGAGCGGTGGGCCGGGAATCCATGCGTCTGTCTCCTGAAATAGTCGTTGTCACGCAGTGTGGTGCAGCGCAGCCTGGGAAAACAGCAGTTGCATCTGCGTTGTGATTCAAGAAAATGTGTGAAATGGACGTGAGATACATACACAATTTCTTGAGAGTGGTGGACACCGGCTCCATGTCCGAAGCCGCTCGCCAGCTGGACCTGAGCCCCTCGGCCATTGCCCAGCAAATGCGCGTGCTGGAGGGCGAGCTGGGTGCGCCGTTGCTGGTGCGCCATGGCCGCAGCGTGCGCGCCACCGAGGCGGGCGAGCGGCTGTTCGAGCGTGGCCGCCAGCTGCTGCAGGACTTCGAGGGCCTGCGCGAGTGGGTGGCCTCCGACGCGGACGGCGGCGAGCTGCGGCTGGGCACCGTGAACACGGCGCTGCACGGCTTTGTGCCCGCCGTGATGCGGGCCTTCGTGGCGCGCCACGCCGAGGTGCGCATCAGCGTGCGTGCCGGCCTCACGCCCGAGCTGTACACGGCCCTGGTCCAGTCCGAGCTGGACGTGCTGATCTGCCTGCAACCCTCATTCGACCTGCCCAAGACCGTGTGCTGGGCCGAGCTGCGCCAGGAGCCTTTGGTCGTGCTGTGCCGCGCCCGGGATGCGCAGCAGGACCCGCTGGCCCTGCTGCGCACCCGGCCTCTGGTGCGCTACGACCGCTCCCTGGCCGGTGGCCGGCTGGCCGACCGCTACCTGCGCGCCCAGGGCATTGCGCCGCTGGAGCGCATGGAGCTGAACTCGGTGCTGGCCGTGGCCATGATGGTGGACCAGGGGCTGGGCGTGGGCCTGGTGCCCGACATCGGCCCCGTGCTCTCCCAGGG
>NZ_JTKZ01000663.1:0-4780 GCF_000799035.1 Delftia sp. ZNC0008 | reverse complement strand
GCGGGCTCGGGGTTGACGCCGATGAGCGGCTGGCCGTCCAGGTATTTCATGGTGTTGGCCACCATGCCGTCCTGGCCCAGCGCCACCACGATGTCGTCGGCGCCGAAGACGAAGTTGGGCACCAGGGCGCGGTCCACGATCTGGTAGCGGCCGCGTGCCTCCAGCGCCTGCACCACGGCCTGCAGGGCGGCGGCGTAGGCGGCGCTTTCGCGCAGGTAGTCGCCGAAGTCGGCACCCAGGTGCTCGATGTAGAAGCGCGCCTGGGACAGCGTGTGGTACCTGGCCACCAGCTCATCGAGCCGCGTGCGCCGCACCACCAGCACGGTCTTGCGTTCATTGGCGTTCACGGCGGCTCCTTGCGGGTTCGGGATCGGCCACGGCAGCTGCATGGCCTGCACCGGCGCCCATGAGCGACTGCAGCAGCTCGGGCGAGACGTTGAGCTGGCCGATGCGCTCGGCCTTCTCGGCAATGCCGCCAAAGGCCTGGGCGATGAGCTGGCCCGGCTGCATGCCCACGGCGGCCAGCGATTGCACGATGCGCGGGTCGGCCTTTTCCAGGGCCTGCATGACGGCGCCCACGCGGTAGGCCTCGGCCTCGGCCAGGGTGCGGCTGTTGGCGGCCTGGCCTTCGACGAAGTCGCGGCGGCTGGTCTCCAGCGCCACGTCGGCAGACATCTGTTCGGCGCGCAGCTCGTTTTCCTTGCGCATCTGGGCGGCCTTGGCTTCCAGCTGGGCCTCGCGGATCTGGCGCTTTTTCTTTTCCACGGCCACGTCGGTATCGAGCTCGTTCTGGCGGATGGCGCGCTCGTTTTCCACGGCAGCCATGCGGCGGGCATAGACGGCGTCGTCGGCGGCCTTGAGGTTGGACTCGCGCGCCTCGGCCTCCAGGGCGCGGGCGATGTCGGGCGTGGGTTTGACGGCCATGACCGAGACGCCCAGGATCTCCAGCCCCAGCGCCTCGATCTCGGGCTGGGCGGCCAGCTCCTGCTGGGCCGTGCGCGCAATGAGCGCCGAGGAGCGCAGCGCCTGCTTGAGCTCCAGCGCCTGCACGGCCTGCTGGATGATGACCTCGGCCTGCATGGTCACGCGGTCGCCCAGGCGCTGCGGGTCTTCGGACATGTATTTCTGGCCGTCGCGCGCCAGGGAGAAGTCCATCAGCGTGGCGGTCTGGCGCGGTGTGCTGATGCGGTAGGTGACCTGGCCCTGCACGGTGACGCTCTGGAAGTCGGCCGTCACCAGCTCCAGCATGAAGTGGCAGTCCTGGCTGCCCACGGGCACCGCGACCAGGGTGGTGGTGGGGGCGTAGTAGAAGAAGGACTGGCCCGCACCCTCGCGCACCACCTTGCCGGCGCGGAACTGCATGAGGTGGACCGTGGGTTGGGACTTGATGAAACGGATGCCGAACATGGTGCTTCTCCTTTTAAGTTGTTCTATACAACTCGTATGGGTTGTATAGTGCAACTTAAAATCCGGCACGTCAAGCACAATCCATCCCATGGCTGAAAAAAATTCCCCATCCCCGCAGGGCGCGCTGGACTTCCCGCGCCCGTTCACCACGGTGGACGTGGTCATCTTCACGGTCGCAGACGATGCCCTGCAGGTGCTGCTGGTGCAGCGCCCCACGGCGGGCAGCGAGCCGTTCCCGGGGCTGTGGGCGCTGCCCGGCGGCTTTGTGGATGTGCGCCAGGACGCAGACCTGCTGGCCTGCGCGCGGCGCAAGCTGCTGGACAAGACGGGTGTGGACAGCCCCTACCTGGAGCAGCTGGGAAGCTGGGGCGGCGCGGCGCGCGACCCGCGTGGCTGGTCGGCCACGCATGTGTATTTCGCGCTGATCCCGGGCCATGACCTGATCCTGGCCAAGGGCGCGAATGCGGCCGATGTGTCGTGGTTTGCCGTCGATGAACTGCTGCGCGCGCACGGACCCTCGGCGCTGGCCTTTGACCACGGCGAGATCCTGAGCGCCGCGGTGGAGCGGCTGCGCGGCAAGGTGGAATACACCTCGCTGCCGGCCTTTCTGCTGCCCGAGCCTTTCACACTGCCGCAGCTGCAGCAGGCCTACGAAGTGGTGCTGGGCCGCCCTGTGGACAAGAGCGGTTTTCGCACGCGCATGATGGCGGCCGGCTTTCTGGTCGAGGCTGGCCAGGTGGAGGGCACGTCACGCCGCCCGGCCATGGGCTACCGCCTGGCCGACCGCAGCGCGCCCGTGGTGTTTCCGCGCACCTTCAGCCCGCGGGGGTGAGGGCGGCCTTCGATCAGGGCCAGGATCAGGCGCCCAGCAGGCTGCAAAAGCGCTGCATGTCCACGTTGCCGCCGCTCAGGATGATGCCCACGCGCCGTCCGCGCAGCTCCTCGCCTTTCTGGCGCGCGGCGGCCAGGCCCAGGCAGCCGGTGGGCTCGACCACGAGCTTCATGCGCGTGGCCAGGAAGCCCATGGCATCGACCAACTCGGCATCGCTGGCGGTGAGGATGTCGGTCACGTCGCGCTGGATGATGGGGAAGGTGATGCCGCCCAGGTGCTGGGTCTGGGCGCCGTCGGCAATGGTCTTGGGCGTTTCGATGTGGACGATGCGGCCCGCGCGCAGCGACTGCTGGCCGTCGTTGCCGGCCTCTGGCTCCACGCCGTAGAGCGCGCACTCGGGGCTGAGCGCGCGCGTTGACAGCGCGGTGCCCGACAGCAGGCCACCGCCGCCCAGCGGCACGAAGAGGGCGTCCAGGGGGCCGGTTTCCTCGAACAGTTCCTTGGCGGCCGTGCCCTGGCCGGCCAGCACGTCGGCATGGTCGTAGGGCGGGATCAGGGTCAGGCCGTGGCGCTCGGCCAGGTCGCGGCCGATCTGCTCGCGGTCTTCGGTATAGCGGTCGTAGACCACCACCTGGCCGCCATAGCCCTTGGTGGCCGCCACCTTGGCGGCGGGCGCGTCATGCGGCATGACGATGGTGGCGGGAATCTCCAGCAGCCTGGCAGCCAGTGCAATGGCCTGGGCGTGGTTGCCCGAGGAAAACGCCACCACGCCGGCCTTGCGCTGCGCGGCGCTGAAGCGAGACAGGGCGTTGAAGGCGCCGCGGAACTTGAAGGCGCCCATGCGCTGCAGGTTCTCGGACTTGAGAAAGACACGGGCGCCCAGCGCCTCGTCCAGCGTGCGCGAGGTGAGCACGGGCGTGCGGTGGGCATGGCCCTGGATGCGTTGGGCCGCTGCGGCCACGTCGTCATAGGTGGGAAGGCTTGTCATCGGTACGGGAGAGAAGGGGTTGCAGATCGGCGGGGTGCCGGGAGCTATTTGGCGTAGCTGTAGACCGTGGCGCGCGACACGCCCAGGTGGGCGGCAATGGTCTCCATGGAGCGGCGCACATCGAGCAGGCCGGCACCCTTGAGTTCGCGGACCAGGGCGCGGCGCTCCTCGGGCTTGAGGGCGCGCGGCGTGGTCGCCAGGCGGGCCGCGAACTGGTCGATGCGGGCACGCACCGTGTCGGCGCCTGCGCCGGCGCCCGTGGGGTCCAGCATTTCGCTCGCGGGGGTGTCGCCGCTGACGGCGGCAAAGCGGTTGAGCATGCCCTGGAAGCCCTGGAACATCGTCAGGTCCACATTCATGCACAGGGCGGCGATGTAGCGGCCCTCGGAGTCGCGGATGCCGATGGACGTGCTCTTGGCCTGGCGGCCATCGGCGAACTGGTTGGGGTAGTTGGCGATGACCTGCTCGTAGCCGGGGTCGAGGATGCGGGCCAGGCCCAGCTCCGTCGCGCCCTGGCCCACTTCGCGGCCCGACAGGTTGTTGTGGATGGCCAGCACCGCATGGGACGGGTCGAGCAGGTCATGCACCACCACCTCGCAGAACGGGGCAAAGGTCTGGCCCAGGCCTTCGGCGATCTGGGCCAACTGGTCCAGCAGTTGGCGCTGCTCGGGAGTGCGTTGTGTCATATTGGACATTTTGTTTTGAATTGGACAAAATGTCAAAACCCAGGCGACCTGCCTTCTTGTCCGTTTCTTGTGCTCCCTGCCATGTTCGACACCCTTGTTCACCTGCTGCAATCCCAGGACGCGCGCTTTCGCGTGATCGAGCACCCTGCCGAGGGCCGCTCCGACCTCGTCGCCGAAATCCGGGGCACGGCACCCGGCCAGGGTGCCAAGGCCATGCTCTGCAAGAGCCGCGATGCGTCCGGTGCGGGCGATCCCCAGCTGTTCCTGGCCGTGCTGCCCGGCGACCGCAAGCTGGACTTCAAGCGCCTGGCCCAGGCCGTGGGCGTGCGCAAGGCCACGCTGGCCTCGCCCGAGGAGGCCCAGGCCGCCACCGGCTGCGTGATGGGATCGGTGCCGCCGTTCTCCTTCAACCCGCAGGTGCGCCTGGTGGTGGACCCGGCACTGGTGGAGCGCTTTGCCGAGATCGCCTTCAATGCGGGCCGGCTGGACCGCTCCATCGTGCTGGACTCGGCCGACTATGTGCGCATTGCCCGGCCCGCGCTGCACAGCCTGAGCGGGGATGGCGCCGATTGACCCGGGGGCCGGGCGGTGCCCACAATCGCAGCAACGCCCGCACATCCTCTCCTGACCATGACCACCCCTGCCAGGCAGTTCCCCGACCGGCCCGATGCGGCCGGCTTTGTGCGTGCGACGCTGGCTGCCGCACTGGCCCAGGTGCAGTCGCATATGGATGCCGTGGATGCCGTGGATGCCGTGGATGCCGTGGATGCCGTGGACGCCGGCAGCGGCGAGGCCGAACGCATCCACCAGCTGCGCGTGGCCCTGCGGCGCCTGCGCACCCTGCTGCGCGAATGCGCAGGGCTGGCG
>NZ_JTKZ01000259.1:0-4323 GCF_000799035.1 Delftia sp. ZNC0008 | reverse complement strand
CCGCGTAGCGTCACCACCGGCAGCGGGGCCGGTTGCTGTTCGGGCACGGGCAGATCGGCCACCAGCGGCAACTGCTCGAAATCCATGGTGTCCAGGGGTTTGGCGGAGGCCATCAAAGCACCTCCCCGCACCTGGCGCGGCACGTCTGGCAAGGCATACGGATCAGCCCTTGGCGGCTGCCTCCCAGGTCGTGCCTGCAGGGGAGTCCTTGAGCACGATGCCCTGTTCCAGCAGCGCCTTGCGGATGCGGTCGGCCTCGGCCCAGTCCTTGGCCGCCTTGGCGGCTGCGCGTGCGGCAATCTGCGCCTCGATGGCGGCGGCATCCACATCTGCCGCTCCTGCCTGCAGGAAGGCCTGGGGGTCGCCCTGCAGCAAGCCCAGGCATCCGGCCAGGGCCTTGAGCAGGCCCGCCGTCTCGGCGCTCTTGCTGCGATTGACTTCTGCGGCCAGCTCGAACAGCACGGCCACGGCCTCGGGCGTGCCGAAGTCCTCGTCCATGGCCGCCTTGAAGCGTGCGGCAGCGGGATGGCTCCAGTCGATGGCGACCTCGGCAGGGGCCACCAGGCTCAGCGCCGTGTACAGGCGCTTGAGCGCGCCGCGCGCATCGTTCAGATGCACGTCGCTGTAGTTCAGCGGGCTGCGGTAGTGGCTGCGCACGACGAAGAAGCGAACGGTCTCTGCGTCGTACTCCTTGAGCACGTCGCGGATGGTGAAGAAGTTGCCCAGCGACTTGGACATCTTCTCGTTGTCCACGTTGATGAAGCCGTTGTGCATCCAGACCTGCGAGAAAGGCTTGCCGGTCGCGCCTTCGCTCTGGGCAATCTCGTTTTCGTGGTGCGGGAACTGCAGATCGGCACCGCCACCGTGGATGTCGAAGCTCTCGCCCAGCATCTCGCAGCCCATGGCCGAGCACTCGATGTGCCAGCCCGGCCGGCCCGCGCCCCAGGGGCTGGCCCACTTGACCTCGTCGGGCTCGCTGGGCTTGGCGCTTTTCCACAGCACGAAGTCCAGCGGGTCCTGCTTGCCGTCCTGCACGGCCACGCGTTCGCCGGCCTGCAATTCGTCCAGCGACTTGCCTGACAGCTTGCCGTAGCCGGGGAACTTGCGCACGGCAAAGTTCACGTCGCCATCGCTGCCCTGGTAGGCCAGGCCTTTGTCCTGCAGGCGGCCGATCATGGACAGCATCTGCGGCACGTATTCGGTGGCGCGCGGCTCATGCGTGGGGCGTTCGATGCCCAGGGCGTCGGCGTCCTGGTGCAGCGCGTCGATCATGCGGTCGGTCAGCGAACGAATGGTCTCGCCGTTCTCCACGGCACGACGGATGATCTTGTCATCGATGTCGGTGATGTTGCGCACATAGGTCACGCGATTTCCGCTGGCCCGAAGCCAGCGCTGCACCACGTCGAAAGCGACCATGGAGCGCGCGTGTCCCAGGTGGCACAGGTCGTACACGGTCATGCCGCACACATACATGCGCACATGGCCCGGTTCGATTGGCGAAAACGCTTCCAATGCACGCGACAGCGTGTTGTAGATACGCAAACTCATGGATGTTCATCAGGGGAGAAAGGGCCGCTGCAGGGGGCGCGTCCCACGCGCCGCCGGACCCTTGGCGCCGATGCAGGCATGCTCAGCAGGGAGCAGGAGCGGCAGGCGCAGAGCCCGTGTGACCCAGCACACCCCTCAGCTACAATTCACAGCAGTATAAGCCCGCGCCGCGGGGCGTTTCCCCGAGGCCCCGAAAGCACCTACATGCCTCTACGCAACTCGTTTCGCTCCGCCCTGCGCCTCGCGGCACTGGCGGCCCTGCTCGCAACAGGCCACGCCCACGCCGACGACTATACGGAAGTGAACCAGTTGCTGCGCAACGGCAAAAGCACCCAGGCCCTGGCACGCGCCGAAGCCTATCTTGCCAAGAACGCACGCGACCCCCAGATGCGCTTTCTCAAGGCCGTGGCCCTGACCGACAGTGGCAAGACCGACGAGGCCATCGCCGCGCTGAACCAGCTCATCGAGGACTACCCCGAGCTGCCCGAGCCCTACAACAACCTGGCCGTCATCTACGCAGGCCAGAACCAGCTCGACAAGGCCCGCTCCGCCCTGGAGTCGGCCGTGCGCAACAACCCCAACTACGGCGTTGCCTACGAGAATCTGGGCGACATCCACGCCCGCCTGGCCTACGAGGCCTACGGCAAGGCACAAGGCCTGGACGGCCGTGCTGCCAGCGTGCGGCCCAAGCTCAAGCTGCTGCGCGAATTGCTGGCTCCAGTCACCGGCACCAAATAGAAGACACGGCCCACACGCGCACCCCGGCGCCCAGGCACGGCGGTCTGCACGCCATTTGGGTCTTGCCACGCCTGCGCGCACGCGCAGGAACCTGCCCGGGTTTTCCCACTCCATCCCCCAGCCCTTTGGCTTTCTCAGGAGATTTGCATGACCACACGCCGCATTGCGTCGCTTTCCCTGGCCGGCATGGCCCTGGCCGCTTCCCTTTGCACCACCCTGCCCGCCATGGCGCAGAACGCCACACCCAAGGTGCAGCTCAAGACCAGCATGGGCGACATCGTGCTGGAGCTGAACGAGGCCAAGGCCCCCAAGACCGTGGCCAACTTCATGCAGTACGTGCGCGACAAGCACTATGACGGCACGGTGTTCCACCGCGTGATGGACGGCTTCATGATCCAGGGCGGCGGCATGGACGCCAGCCTCAAGGAAAAGCCCACGCGCGCGCCGGTTCCGCTGGAAGCGGACAACGGCCTCAAGAATGACCGGGGCACCATCGCCATGGCGCGCACGGGCAATCCCAACTCGGCCACCTCGCAGTTCTTCATCAACGTGGTGAACAACGACATGCTCAACGCACCCAAGCCTGACGGACACGGCTACGCCGTCTTCGGCCGCGTGGTCCAGGGCATGGATGTGGTGGACAAAATCCGCACGGTGGCCACGGGCAACCAGGGCATGCACCAGAATGTACCCACCAAGCCGGTGACCATCCTCTCGGCCACCGAAGTCAAGTAAACCGCGCGCCGCGCCCAGCGTGGCACGCCCCTGCCCTCCACCCAACAAGGAATCGCCATGAGCAATCCCCAAGTCGAACTCCACATCGCCGACCACGGCGTCATCACCCTCGAACTCGACGCCGCCAAGGCCCCCAAGAGCACCGAGAACTTCCTGGCCTATGTGAACAAGGGCCACTACGACAACACCATCTTCCATCGCATCATCGATGGCTTCATGATCCAGGGCGGCGGCTTCGAGCCCGGCATGAAGCAAAAGGGCACCGATGCGCCCATCGAGAACGAGGCCAAGAACGGCCTGAAGAACGACAAGTACACCATCGCCATGGCCCGTACCGGCGACCCGCACTCGGCCACCGCCCAGTTCTTCATCAACGTGGCCGACAACGGCTTCCTGAACCACACCTCGCCCAGCGCCCAGGGCTGGGGCTATGCCGTGTTCGGCAAGGTGGTCAAGGGCACCGAGATCGTGGACAAGCTGCGCGGCGTGAAGACCGGCCGCAACGGCGGCCACCAGGACGTTCCCAAGGATGACGTGATCATCGAAAAGGCCGTGGCCCTGTAATCAGGCGCCCTTCCGACAAGGCGGCTGCCCCCTTGGCGTGCAGCCGCCCTGTTGTCCATGCACATGGCCCGCCCCTGGCCGTGCCCATGGACAACAGCCCTGCTCCAGAGCCTTCCCCAGCCTTCATGCAGCGCCCTTGCCGGGCGCGCACCCGCCCATGGCCCAGACTGCCGCACCTCGCCCTCCCTGCGTGCCGCCCATTGCGGCCGAATGGACACTGCCCGCGGCCTGGCGCACGCTGGACTTCATCTCCGACCTGCACCTGCAGGCCTGCGAGCCCGCCACCGTGCAGGCCTTTCGCCGCTACCTGCACGCCACGCAGGCCGATGCCGTCTTTCTGCTCGGTGACCTGTTCGAAGTCTGGGTGGGCGACGACGCCTTGCTGGATCCCGGCAGTTTCGAGGCCGATTGCGCCGCCACCCTGCGCGAGGCCGCCGCCCGCAGGCCGCTGTTCTTCATGCAGGGCAACCGCGACTTCCTGACCGGAGCGCAGTTCGATGCGCTGTGCGGCACGACCACGCTGGCCGACCCCACCGTGCTCGACTGCGGCGACCAGCGCATCCTGCTCAGCCATGGCGATGCCCTGTGCCTGGACGATACGGAATACCAGCGCTTTCGCGCCATGGCGCGCTCCGCCGCGTGGCAGGCGGCCTTCCTGGCGCAGCCGCTGCCGCTGCGCCGCGAGCAGGCACGCGGAATCCGGCAGGAGAGCGAATCGCGCAAACGTGAATCACGCGG
>NZ_JTKZ01000077.1:564-5688 GCF_000799035.1 Delftia sp. ZNC0008 | reverse complement strand
CCGCGTCCTGCTCGCCCTTGGCGGCCGATGCCGCAAGATGTCCGCCCACGGGATGTGCCGCCATGCGCACGCGTGCGCCATCGGGCAAGGCCTCGCGCACGGACAGGAAAATGCTGATCAGCGCCAGCTCCAGCTCGTCAGGGTCCACATACACGCCCAGGCGCGCGGCCGGCTGGCCCGGCGGGCTGGCCTCGGCGGGCTCAGCCACCTCCAGCGCCACGCGCTTTCCCAGCACCACGGCCAGCGTGCCCCGCACGCCCGGCAACCAGCGGTACAGATCCACCACCAGCGCATGCGTGCTGTGGCGCGGCCCGAAGCGCAGCAGCTGCTGTGTCAACCGGCTGGCCGTGTCCACCGAACGCAGCATGGCCTGTGCAGGCAGGCGCAGGTTCGGGTCCTCCGAACGACGCTCAATCAGATAGGCGCTGTTGCTCAGAACGCCGAGCTGGTTGTTGAACTCATGGGAGAAGCGGCCTGCCAGCCGGCCGACCACCTGCAGGCGCTCGTTCTGGATATGGGCCTCGCCGGCTTCGTTGTCCCGCTCCCCCGGTGCGCCGCCGGCCTGGCTGCGCCGGGCCGGCCTCATCGGGTCCGCCCTGCCACGCAAGGCCAGCCCCGCCAGGCCCAGGCCGGCCAGCGCAAACAACACGATCGCCGCCCAGATCACGCCCCTCAGGAGCGGGGAACACGCCGGATCCAGCGCGGAACAGGGAACCCAGCTCACCCAGGTCCAGCCCTGGGCCGTCCTGCTGAAGAAAACGCGCAGGGTGCCGCCCTGCGCATCGGGCACATCCAGCCAGCCGTGCGCCAGGCTGGAAGCCAGGCGCTCGCTGAAATCAGCGGGCAAGGCAGGCTGACCCGTTGCCGCAGCCGTGCCGGCCGGCACCGCACGGCCCGCGCTGTCCACCAGAAAGCCGGACCATCCCGCCTCCAGCAGCGGTTGGACGGCAGCCAGCGCCTGCTCGGCATTGGCAGCGCGTGGCTCCTGCCTGTCCAGCAGGCGGGCCGCGGCCATGCTGGCGATGCGAACGGCCTGCTCCTGCGCCGCGTGCCCGGATTGATAGGCGCGCAACAGCAGCCAGGACGAGGCGGCCAGCACAAGCACCAGCAAGGCCAGAAGCAACAGGACCCGTCTCAGGCGCATGGACATGGATGGCCCGCGTGCGGCGCCGCGCGCCCCGCCTTGCGGGACTGCATTGAGGGTTCCCGGCGGCGGGACCGTGTGAAAACCGGTGGATTGGTACATGGCAAAGTTTGCAGAAAACCTTGCGCCCGAGCGGAAATTTTTACCGCAGGCGCCTTGAGCGGCCCTGCTGTTGCAAAGCCGATACCCGCAGCGACGGCCGAACCCCGGGCCCCTGTGCCTTCTGCGCAGCAAGTACGCAGCAGGTTTCGTGCCCAAAGTGTATCCAGACGATTCGCCACGCTGATCGGGGCATGAACGTTGCGTCCTTGTGGCCATCGCAACAAGGAGACGAGATGGGTTCCATGCACCTCAAGGCGGACATACGCCAGTCCCAGACGCTTTCCCCGCGCTTGCAGCACGCGGTGCGCATGCTGCAGATGTCCTCGCTGGACTTTGCCGCGATGGTGCGCAGCAAGATGGAGGACAACCCATTCCTGGAAGATGCCGAGCCCGCAGATGACCGCGACCTGTGGGTGGCCGACATGCACCTGGGCGCGCGCCAGGCCGTTGACGCGGAGGGCTCCGCCATGGACACGGCTGCCTGCGAAACCACGCTGGCCATGCACCTGCACGGCCAGCTCAACGTGACGGCCATGACGCCGCGCGACCTGTGCATGGCGCGCGCCATCGTGGAATCGCTGGACGACGACGGCTATCTGCGCACGGACCTGCAGGAGCTGGCCGGCCTGCTGGCGCTCAGCCCGGCGCCCGATGCGCAGGAAATGCTCATCGCCCTGCGACTGGTGCAATCGCTGGATCCGGCGGGCGTGGCCGCGCGCAGCGTGGGCGAATGCCTGTTGCTGCAATGCCCGCAGATGGCTGACGCCACGCTGCGCCAGCTGTCGCAGACCCTGCTGCAGCACCACATGGACGCGCTGGCCGCGCGCGACGTGCCGCGGCTGGCCAAGGCGCTGCAGGTGCCGGCGGCCCAGATCGTGCAGGCCATGGATGCCATACGGCGCCTCAACCCCAGGCCTGGCTGGAGCTTCGGCTCCACGCGCGTGGACTACATCGTTCCCGACGTGATCGTGCGCAGGGGACCGAGCGGCTGGAATGTGCAACTGAACCCCGCCGTCGTGCCGCGCGTGCGACTGAACAGCGTCTACGAGCAGCTGTTCCAGCGCCACCGCTGCACGGGCCAGGCCCAGCTGGCCGACCATCTGCAGGACGCGCGCTGGACCGTGCGCAATGTGGAGCAGCGCTTTTCCACCATCCTGGACGTAGCCCGGGCCATCGTGCGAAAGCAGGAGCTGTTCCTGGAGTTCGGCGCCATGGCCATGAAGCCGCTGGTGCTGCGCGAAATTGCCGAGGAAGTGGGTGTGCACGAATCCACCGTCTCGCGCGTGACCAACAACAAGTACATGGCCACGCCCACGGGCGTGTTCGAGCTCAAGCACTTCTTCTCGCGCCCCATGCTCAGTGCCAGCGGCAGCGCCTGCTCGGCCACGGCCATCCGCGAGCTGATCGGCGACATCATCGCGGCCGAATCCGATGCCCGGCCCCTGTCCGACGTCGATATCGCACGCCAGCTGGGCGCCCAGGGCCTGGTCGTGGCCCGCCGCACCGTCACCAAGTACCGCCAGCTGCTGCGCATAGCGCCGGCCGACCGGCGCAGGCGCCACGGCTGACACGGCACCTGCCGTCGCGGCCGCGGCCTTGCGATGGCCCTTGGCGCCGCTGCCCGTGGCGGTGTGTCCTGCCAAGCCCCACTGCCTTGCAGCGGCTTGTCGCTCCCCCAGGTCCTGCCTTGTCCGACAGTTGCAGGCCGCCGTCCGGCCTAAGGTGAAGGCTCATGGATTGAAGGAGACCGCCATGGACACCCCTCCCCGCAGAGTGCACGCCCCCCTCGAACGCCAGCGCAGCGAGAACAACCACAACCGCGATGGCCGCTGGCCGCTGCGCATCGCCGCCCTCACGGCCGCCGTCGCACTGATCCTGGTGCTGATGTTCAACTTCATGGCACCCAGGGGGCGGCTGGATGCGCCCAGCGCCACCGGAGGGCCAGCGACAGAGCCCACCTCCTCTGCCTCGCCGGCCGCACCTGCCGCACCTGCCGCGCCGTCCATGACGCCGCCGCAGGCCGATCCGGCCACCGCCCCCGCCACCGCCGCGCCACGCTGAGCCCGCCTGCCCACTTGTATCAACCCTTCCCCTCAGGACAGCAGCAGCCATGAACCACCCCCTGCCCCACGCACCCAATATTCCCCAGGTGCCGACCACGCCCAACGACCCCGTGGCACCCGACGATCCCAACCGCCAGCCCGGCCGCCCGCGCGGACCCGAGCCGATAGATCCGCCCACCACGGCGCCCCCCATAGAATTGCCGCCCGCGCCCGAGCAGGAACAGACCCGCAAGGGAGAGTGACATGCCCCGAGGAGACCAATCCACCGATACCCATGAGCGAAAACGCCAGGCCCGGCACATAGTGCACAGCCACGAATCGCGCGGCGCAGGCCATGAAGAGGCCGAAAGGCGCCTGTGGGCCACCGTGGACAAGGACAGCGGCGGCGGCAGGCAATCGGGCTGCGGCCGGGGCCGGCAAGCAGCGCATTGCGCTGCCCGCAAGGGCGCCCGCAGGCGAGGCGCCGCACCTGCAGCGCAATCCGCCTCGCGATAGCTGCGCCGCCCCCGCGGCCCCGGCGCCTGGATCAACGACACAGGCCGGCCCGCGAAGTCGGCAATCCCGTGGGAGAACCCGTGAATTCAGAAGACGGTTTTGGATTCCTGCCGCAGCGCGGCGAAATGGCGGCGCGCGTGCGCGCCCACGACTGGGAGGGCACGCCCCTGGGCTCGCCGCAGAGCTGGCCGCAAAGCCTGCGCAACGCCGCCAGCCTGATGCTGGGCTCGCGCTTTCCCATCATCATCTGGTGGGGCGATGACTTCCGGCTGATCTACAACGACGCCTACATTCCCTTCCTGGGCACCAGCAAGCACCCCAAGGCGCTGGGACAGGCCGGCGCGCAATGCTGGAGCGAGATCTGGGACGACATCGGCCCCATGCTGGAGGGCGTGCTGCGCACGGGCCAGGCCACCTGGTCCACCGATGCGCGCTACTTCTTCGACCGCGAGCTGCCGCAGGAAGAGGTCTTCGTCACCTTCACCTACGGCCCCATCCTGGCCGATGACGGCATCACCGTGCAGGGCGTGTTCTGCCCCTGCACCGACACCACCGAGAAAATCGTCAGCCGGCGGCGCCTGGAGACGCTGCACCGCCTGGGCATCCGCACGCTGGACATGCGCAGTGCCAAGGACGCGGGCGAAAAGGTCTGCGCCGTGCTGGATGAAAACCCCTACGACGTGCCCTTCGCCATCATCTACGAATGCCAGGCCGCCCCGGATGCAGGCAGCGCAGACACCGCTCCCCCGGCCTTCCAGCTGCTGTGCTCCACCGGCATGGACACCGACCTGGCGGCCGACCCCGCGCCCTGGCCGCTGGCCCAGGCCGTGCAATCGGGCCAGCCGGCCAACGTGGACCTGGCGCAGCTGGGCCTGACCCTGCCTGGCGGCCCCTGGCCCGAACCCTCGCGCCTGGCGCGCATCGTGCCCGTTCGCTGGTCGGGCGACGGCCAGGCCTCGGGCGTGCTGGTGCTGGGCGTCAGCCCGCGCCGCCCGCTGGATGCGGAGTACTGCGCCTTCCTCGATATGGTGGCAAGCCACACGGGCGGCGTTGTCGCGCACGCCGTGGCCTATGAGCAGGAAGCGCGGCGCGCCCGGGCCCTGGCCGAGGTGGACCGTGCCAAGACCGTGTTCTTCTCCAACGTCAGCCACGAGCTGCGCACGCCGCTGACGCTGATCCTGGGGCCGCTGGACGACGCCCTGCGCGAGCACGGCGGCCACCTGCCGCCCGATCAGGTGCAGATGGTCCACCGCAACGCGCTGCGCCTGCAAAAGCTGGTCAACGCCCTGCTGGACTTCGCGCGCATCGAGGCCGGGCGCA
>NZ_JTKZ01000077.1:0-554 GCF_000799035.1 Delftia sp. ZNC0008 | reverse complement strand
GGCCATGGAGCAGGCGGGCCTGCGGCTGCGCGTGGACTGCCCGCCACTGCAAGGGCCGGTCTACGTGGACCAGGACATGTACGAAAAGATCGTGCTCAACCTGCTGTCCAACGCCTTCAAGTTCACCTTGCAGGGCGAGATCGCCGTGGCGCTGCACGACGCGGGCCCTGCGGTGGAGCTGTCCGTCAGCGACACCGGCTCGGGCATTTCGCCCCAGCACCTGCCCCATCTTTTCCAGCGCTTTCACCGCATTCCGGGCAAGCCCGCCCGCACGCACGAGGGCACGGGCATCGGCCTGGCCCTGGTGCAGGAACTGGTGCGGCTGCATGGCGGCACCATCACGGTCACCAGCACGGAGGGCGAGGGCAGCCGCTTCGCCGTGCGGCTGCCCAAGGGCAGCGCGCACCTGCCGGCCGAACAGGTGAACCCCATCGCGTCACCGTCAACCCCGCCGCCGCCGGGGCACGGCGCGGGCGCCCCGGCCGCACGCCAACTCGTGGACGAGACGCGGCAGTGGGAGCCGGGCGAATCGCCCACGCACGTCCCGCACGTCC
>NZ_JTKZ01000397.1:0-794 GCF_000799035.1 Delftia sp. ZNC0008 | reverse complement strand
GCCAGCATGCCGCCATAGGTCAGGCCCAGGGCCAGCACGCCAGCGGCCGGCCCCAGGCCGAAGACGCGCACGAAGACCAGGGCCCAGACCAGCTCGGGCACGCCGCGCAGGATGGTGAGCAGGCCGCGCGTGACGGGGTTGAGCGCCCGCCGCTCGCGCGCGGCGCCCGTGACCAGGTAGGCCAGCGGCACGGCCAGCACAAAGGCCAGGGCCATGCCGGCCGTGGCAATGGCCAGGGTCTCCAGCGTGGCGCGGCCCAGGTAGCCGAGGAAGTCGCGCCCGGTTTCGGGCGGCAGGAAGGTGGCCAGAAAGCGGCCGATGACCTGCAGGTTGCCGGGATCGAACAGCGCGCCCAGGCTGAAGCCCGCGCCCTGGAACAGCGGCCATAGAACGACAGCGGCCAGCACCAGGGCGCCGAGGCGGCGGGGCGCGGCGGGATCACGCAGCGCGTGCAGATCGGAACTCAACGGCATGCGGATGCGGACAGCGGTGCGGCAAAGGCGGCGGGCGCGGGTGTCCACGCGGGGCGGGAGGGATCATCGCCAGGATGCTCGGACCCATACAGCGCACGCAGGTGTTCCTGCGTGACTTCTGCCGCCGGCAGGTCGAAGGCGATGGCACCATCGCGGATGCCCACGATGCGCGCAAAGCAGGCCAGCGCCAGGTCCACGGCATGCAGGCTGGCCACCAGGGTGGCGCCGCGCGCGGCGGCTTCGTGCACCAGCAGTTGCACGGTGGACAGGGCCAGGGCCGGGTCCAGCGCGGCCACGGGCTCGTCGGCCAGGATCACGCGG
>NZ_JTKZ01000764.1:0-2207 GCF_000799035.1 Delftia sp. ZNC0008 | reverse complement strand
GGTGGCCGCGGCCATCGAGGTGCTGCGCGAACTGCCCGCTCCCCAGCTGCTGGTGCTGGGCGACATGGGCGAGGTCGGCGACCAGGGGCCGCAATTCCATGCCGAGGCGGGCGCGCTGGCGCGCAGCCTGGGCATTGCCCGGCTGTTCACGCTGGGCGCGCAAAGCACATCCGCCGCCACCGCATTCGGTGCAGGTGCCCGGCATTTCGAAGACATGGCCTCGCTGCAACAGGCAGCCTGTGCCGCGCTGCCCGAGGTGGGTAGCATTCTGGTCAAGGGTTCGAGGTTCATGAAGATGGAGCAGGTGGTTCAGGCGGTCGAGGCGGCCGGCAAGGATGACGGTTGCAAGAAGGAGGCCGCATGCTGCTGATGCTGTCCCAATGGCTGCAGGGCCTGTCCCCCGAGTTCGGCTTTCTGCGCGTCTTCCAGTACCTCACGATGCGCGCCGTGATGGCCGCGCTCACGGCCCTGGTCATCGGCCTGCTGGCCGGGCCGCGCCTGATCCGCATGCTGACCTCGCTCAAGATCGGCCAGCCCGTGCGCGGCTACGGCATGGAAACCCATCTGGCCAAGAGCGGCACGCCCACCATGGGCGGGGCGCTGATCCTGCTGTCCATTGCCGTGTCCACGCTGCTGTGGTTCGACCTGTCCAACCGCTTCGTCTGGATCGTGCTGCTGGTCACCCTGGGCTTCGGCACCATCGGCTGGGTCGATGACTGGCGCAAGGTGGTCAACAAAGACCCCGAGGGCATGCGCTCGGGCGAGAAGTATTTCTGGCAGTCCGTCATCGGACTGCTGGCCGCTCTCTACCTGGTGTTCTGCATTTCGGAGAACACCAATGCCCAGGTCTTCGAGCTGTTCGTGACCTGGGTGCAGTCGGGCTTTTCGCTGGACCTGCCGCCCAAGGCCGGCCTGCTTGTTCCCTTCTTCAAGGAAGTCAGCTACCCGCTGGGCGTGCTCGGCTTCGTGGTCATGACCTACCTGGTCATCGTGGGCGCCAGCAATGCGGTGAACCTGACCGATGGCCTGGACGGCCTGGCCATCATGCCCGTGATCATGGTGGGCTCGGCCCTGGGCATCTTTGCCTATGTGACCGGCAACGCCGGCTACGCCAAGTACCTGCTGTTCCCGCACATCCCGGGCTCGGGCGAGCTGCTGGTGTATTGCGCGGCCATGGCCGGAGCGGGTCTGGCCTTTCTGTGGTTCAACGCCCATCCGGCCCAGGTCTTCATGGGCGACGTGGGCGCGCTGGCGCTGGGCGCTTCGCTGGGCACCATCGCCGTGATCGTTCGCCAGGAAATCGTGCTGGCCATCATGGGCGGCATCTTCGTGGTCGAGGCGCTGTCGGTGATGCTGCAGGTTACCTGGTTCAAGTTCACCAAGAAGCGCTATGGCGAAGGCCGTCGCCTGCTCAAGATGGCGCCACTGCACCACCATTTCGAGAAGAGCGGCTGGAAGGAAACCCAGGTCGTGATCCGCTTTTGGATCATCACCATGCTGCTGTGCCTGCTGGGCCTGTCCACGCTGAAGCTGAGGTGAGTCCATGAACACCGAAGACTTCAAGACCGAACCTCCTGCGCTGCCGGCTGGCGAGCCCGCTGTCCCGGCGCTGCATGCCGAACTGGCCAAGGGGGCCGACTTTGCCTCGGAGTCTGCCGGCGAGCGGGCGGACGAGCCGGTCGCGGATCCGGTCCTGGACGATTCGCCGGCTGCGGCTCTGGAAGGCGCAGAGCAGCCGCTGGCTGCGGAGCCTTCGCAGGCGCTTGGGCTTGAGGCAGCCCCGGCCCCTGCGGCGATGACCGAGCCTGTACCCGACATCTCCACGCTGACGGCAGCCAGGGATGCCGCTGCCTTCGTGGCCCAGATCTTTGCCGACCCCAGCATCTCGGATTCCTCCGACGCCGAGGTCACCCCGGTCGCCACCGAAGAGGCGGTTGAAGCCGAACAGGTACTGCCACCCGTGGCTGCCGGCTGGCCCGGCGAGCAGGCCCAGCACCTGCAGGGCCAGCGCGTGCTCATCCTGGGCCTGGGCGCCTCGGGCCTGGCCATGGCGCGCTGGTGCGTGCGCTGCGGCGCCGAAGTCATCGTGGCCGATACGCGCCAGGCGCCGCCCCAGCTGCAACAGCTGTCCGCCGAGCTGCCCCAGGCGCGCTTCGTGCCCGGAGATTTCACGGCCCAGCTGGTGGACGGCCAGAGCCTGGGGCTGG
>NZ_JTKZ01000954.1:0-13604 GCF_000799035.1 Delftia sp. ZNC0008 | reverse complement strand
CCGCGTGGCCCATGCCTCGCCCACGGCGCGCATCGTCTACGTGGGCAAGCGCGGCGGCTGCAAGAGCACGCCCCAGGCCTTCATCGAAAAGCTCATGCTGTCCGCCGTGCAGGATGGCGAGACGGTGGTGCGCCTCAAGGGCGGCGACCCCTTCATCTTCGGGCGCGGCGGCGAAGAGGTGGAACATCTGCGCGAGGCCGGCGTCGAGGTCCAGGTCGTCAACGGCATCACGGCCGGCCTGGCCGGGCTCACCAGCCTGGGCGCGCCGCTCACGCACCGCGACCGGGCGCACGGCGTGGTCTTCATCACCGGCCACGCCAAGCCCGGCGACAGCGGCACGGACTGGCGCCAGCTGGCCGCCACCGCGCGCGATGCCCGGCTCACCCTGGTGATCTACATGGGCGTGAGCAGCGTGGAGCACATCCGTGCCGAGCTGCTGCACGGCCTGCCCGCCGCCACGCCCGTGGCCGTGATCCAGCACGCCAGCCTGCCGCAGCAGCGCCATGCACTGGCCACGCTGGACACGCTCGTGCAATGCATTGCCGACACCGGCCTGGGCAGCCCCAGTGTCATCGTCGTTGGAGATGTGGTCCATGGCATTCGGGCAATGGCCGAACCCCAGGAGCAACCCAACCCTGCGGTTGCTGCCGCCTGAGTGCCGAGCTGCAACAAAGAAAATATCTATCGATAGATAAAATCATTAGTTTTCATTAAAAATCTCCTGTTGGTTGCCGAAAACAGCGTCTAGACCGTTTTCGCAGGCCGTCAGCTGCGCCGGACTGCGGCAGCGCCACCGGGGGATTCAATGAAAACATCAAGCCGTACTCTCACTTCCACAGCGACGCAGGCATCGTGGCCGGCATGCCGACACCTGGCGGCCCAACTGCTGGCCAGCTGCGCACTTGGCATGGCCATGCCCATGCCCGGCCTGGCCAGCGGCGCCGACATGGTGCTGGCCACGCGCGTCACGGCAGGCACCAAGCCCTGGCTCACGCCTGCGCACCGCCAATGGCTGCAGGCGCGCGGGCCGCTGACGCTGGGCATTTCCACGCCGGACCATCCGCCGCTGGGCATGATCGATGGCGATCGCTTCCAGGGCATCACGGCCGACCACCTGGGCCTGCTTTTTCCCACGCCCGTGCGCTTCAAGTCCTATGGATCGCGTGCGGCCGTGCTCGATGCGCTGCGCCGCGGCGAGATCGACCTGGCCTGCGGCGGCACCGAGCTGGAAGCCGAGCGCGCCGACCTGGCCCTGAGCGTGCCCTACCTGCCCAGCCAGCCCGTGCTGGTCTCCCCGTCGAATGCCCCCTTCGACGCCCGGCGCCGGGGTGCGCGGCTGGCCATGACGCCCGACCAGCTGCTGCGCTCCCAGGTGGCTGCCGCCTACCCCCTCAGCGAGCTGCTGACCTATGAAACACCCCGCCGCGCGCTGGAGGCGCTGAGCCTGGGCGAGATCGACGGCTTCGTCGGCGACACGGTCACGGTGCACTACCTGATCCAGGCCAACTACCTGCTCAACCTGCGCGTGCAGGGCTTTGCGCCCATTGAAAGCCGTGGCTTCGGCATGCTGGTGAGGCATGGCGATGCACAGCTGAAGGCCTACCTGGACCAGGCCCTGCCCAGCATCACCGTGCAGCACGGCGACGACATCCTGCGCAGCTGGAGTGGAAGCCGCCGCCCGCTGCTGGGCGGCGACCGCGTGGCGCTGACGCCCTCGGAAAAGCAGTGGCTGGATGCCCATCCGCGCATCCCCGTGGTGCTCAACGGCTCGCTGGGTCCGCTGGGACAGCTCGATGCCGACCGCCAGGCCCAGGGCATAGGCCCCGACTACCTGGACCTGATCAGCCGCCGCGCCGGCCTGCAGTTCGAGTACATCGCCGCGCGCAACTATTCCGAACTCGAAACCATGCTGGGCTCCGGCAAGGCCCTGCTCACCCCGGCGTACACCTCGCCGCCCACGGCCTCGCCCGATATCAGGCTGCTGCCGCCCTATCTGCGCAGCACGGTCGTGGTGATGGCCCGGCCCGAGGCCAACGCAGGCACCCCGCGCGACAAGCCCATACACCACCTCCAGGGACTGGAGGGCAAGCGCGTGGCCATGGTGGCGGGCTTCTTTCTCGAAAGCACGGTGCGCAGGGAGCATCCGAGCATACGGCTGCAGCTGTATGCCGACCTGACCCAGGCCCTGGCCAGCGTGGAGGCCAATGACAGCGATGCCTTCGTGGGCAACGACTACGCGGCGCGCTATGCCAACGCCCAGCAATTGGGCAGCCGGCTGCAGCTCACCGGCATCCTGGACGACTACACCCGCCCCATCAGCCTGGCCGTGCACGCCGCCGAACCAGAACTGCTGGGCATCCTGGAAAAGGCCCAGCTGTCCATCGCACCCGAAGAGGTGGCCGAAATCGTCCACCACTGGGCGCCGCACCATAACGGCAACGGCGCGAGCTTCTGGCGCGAGCACCGCCAGCGCCTGCTGCTGCTGGCCGGGGCGCTGGCCCTGGTCACGGTCATCTCCCTGGTCTGGGGCTTTTACCTGAGCCGCCAGATGCGCAGGACACGCCGGGCCGAGCGGCGCGCCGAGGCCGCCAACCAGGCCAAGAGCCTGTTTCTGTCCACCACCAGCCACGAGATACGCACGCCGCTGAGTGCCGTCATCGGCCTGCTGGAACTGGCGCAGGACCGGGAAAAGCTCGGCCTGCCCCACCGCGATATGCTGGCCTCCGCCCACAAGGCCGCCCAGGGCATGCTGCTGTTGCTGGGCAATGTGCTGGATCTGCACCGCATCGAGTCGGGCCATATCGACTCCACGCTCCAGCCCGTGGCACTGCGCCCGCTGATCGAAGACATGGCCCCGCTGCTGCAAGGCCTGGCCCACGGCAAGCGGCTGTCGCTGCGCACCGAAGTGGGCAGCGGCGTGGACCACAGCGTGACGGCCGACCCGCTGCACCTCAAGCAGGTGCTGTTCAACCTGCTCAGCAATGCCATCAAGTTCACCGAGCGCGGCAGCGTCACCCTGCGCGCGCATGGCGCCAGCCGGCATGACCGCCTGCTGCTGCAGATGGAGGTCGAGGACACGGGCATCGGCATTGCGCCGCAGGACCAGGCCCGGCTGTTCCAGCCCTTCTCGCAGGTGGAAGGCGCCCACCAGGACAGGGCCTTTGGCAGCGGCCTGGGCCTGAGCATCACGCGGCGCCTGCTGGAGCACATGGGGGGAACCATCACGGTGGACAGCGCACCGGGCCGAGGCTCGCGCTTCACGGTCAGGCTGAGCCTGCCACTGGTGGAGCCGGACCACCGCATGCAGGCCGACGTCACGCCCGCGTCAGAGGGAATATTGCCCCTGGTCCTGCCCGCCTCGGTGGCGCTGCAAGGAAAGCCTCAGGCCAGTGCCGAGCCCCTGCCCGCATCACAGCCCGGGTCCGGGTCCGACCTCAGAATCCTGGCCGTGGAAGACTATCTGTTCAACCGCGAGCTGCTCAAGAGCCAGCTGGCCGCGCTGGGCCACGGCATCTGCCTGGCCGGCGATGGACAGGAAGCCTGGGCACGCTGCCTGGTCGAGTCCTTCGATCTCATCATCACCGATGGACGCATGCCGCTCATGGACGGCTTCGAGTTCATCCGGCGCCTGCGCCAGCGCGAGGCCGAAAACCAGCTGCGCCGCTGCCGCGTGATCGCGCTGACCGCCAGCCCCGAAGCCTCCGAAGCGCTGCGCTACCTGCAGGCCGGCGCCGACGAGGTGCTGTCCAAGCCGGCTGCCATGGAAGACCTCAGGCGCGTCATCGAACAGGTGCGGAACGAGCTGCAGGGCAGCACGCCCGGCACCTGGCATCTGCCGCCCGCCGCGCCCTCCACGCTCAGCCCGGCCTGACCGTGCTGCTGGCCGTCACGCGGCTTTGCTCGAAGCGCTGGGCCAGCTCGCGGCGCAGGTCCTTGCGGATCAGCGCAGCCTGCCAGCGGCGCCTTTCCTCGTCGTTGGACGGCACCAGCGTCGGCACGGCGGCCGGCTGCTTGTTCTCGTCCACGGCCACCATGGTGAAAAAGCAGCTGTTCACATGGCGCACCACCTGGGTGCGGATGTCCTCGGCCACCACCTTGATGCCGATCTCCATCGACGACTTGCCCGTGTGGTTGACGCTGGCCAGGAACGTCACCAGCTCGCCCACGTGGATGGGCTGCAGGAACATCACCTGGTCCACGCTCAGCGTGACCACATAGCGGCCCGCGTAGCGGCTGGCGCAGGCATAGGCCACCTGGTCGAGCTGCTTGAGAACGGCGCCGCCATGGACGTTGCCCGAAAAGTTCGCCATGTCGGGCGACATGAGCACAGTCATGCTCAGCTGGTGCGATGGGAAATTCATCACGGGATTCTAGGAAAAAGCGCCATTGCGCGAGAATGGGCGCCCTTTTGCCCCCCGAGTGACGTTTTTGTGACCTCTTCCCTCTCTTTCGACGCCATCGTCATCGGCGCCGGCGCGGCCGGTCTGTTCTGCGCGGCCCAGGCCGGACAGCGTGGCCTGTCGGTGCTGCTCCTGGACCACGCGGAGAAGGTGGCAGAGAAGATCCGCATCTCGGGCGGTGGCCGCTGCAACTTCACCAACCGCGACCTGGACGTGCGCGCGCCCCACAAGCACTTCGTGGGCGGCAATCCGCAGTTCTGCCGCTCGGCCCTGTCGCGCTACACGCCGGCCGACTTCATCGCGCTGATGGACAGGCACGGCATTGCCCACCATGAAAAGCACAAGGGCCAGCTGTTCGCCGACCGCTCGGCCGAGGACATCATCGCCATGCTGCTGGCCGAATGCCAGGCCGGCGGCGTGCAGCGCTGGCAGCCTTGCAAGGTCGATTCCGTCGCGCATTCGGATGGCCAGTACCGCCTGCAGACCAGCCGTGGCGCCGTGCAGGCGCCCAGCCTGGTCATCGCCACGGGCGGCCTGTCCATCCCCAAGATCGGCGCCACCGACTTCGGCTACCGCCTGGCCCAGCAATTCGGCCTGCCCCTGGTCGAACGC
Source organism: Delftia sp. ZNC0008 (assembly GCF_000799035.1). Taxonomy (NCBI): domain Bacteria; kingdom Pseudomonadati; phylum Pseudomonadota; class Betaproteobacteria; order Burkholderiales; family Comamonadaceae; genus Delftia; species Delftia sp. ZNC0008. The sequence goes on along the minus strand of NZ_JTKZ01000954.1, from coordinate 8,592 downwards.
ACGCCGGGCCTGGTGCCGCTGACCTTCGATGGCGACGCCTGGGCCCCCTACGCCCAGCTCGCGGGCCTGGCCCTGCCCGTGGAGATCAGCACCAGGATCAGTGACCCCCACGCTCCGCCGCTCCGCGGGTCGCTGCCCCCCGAGGGGGCCGCTTCTGCCTTGGGGCGGCCCGGCGGCAAAAGGAAAGAACGCATGGCCTTCATGGAAGACCTGCTGTTCACGCACCGGGGCCTGTCGGGCCCGGCCGTGCTGCAGATATCGAGCTACTGGAAGCCCGGCACGCCCCTGAGCATCAACCTCGCGCCCGAGGTGGACCTGCAGGGCGAGCTGCTCAGGGCCAAGTCGCGCTCGCGCAAGCTCATCGCCAATGAACTGGCGCAGTGGCTGCCCTCGCGACTGGCCGATGCCTGGGTGCAGCAGGATGCTGCCTGGCAGCGCCCCATCGCCGAAGCCTCCGACAAGGCCCTGAACCAGCTGGCCGAGCGCCTGTCACGCTGGGAGATCGTGCCCACGGGCACGGAAGGCTACAAGAAGGCGGAAGTGACGCTGGGCGGCGTGGACACGCGGGCGCTCTCGCAGCAGACCATGGAATGCAAGACCCAGCCGGGCCTGTACTGCATTGGCGAAGTGGTGGATATCACCGGCTGGCTCGGCGGATACAACTTCCAATGGGCCTGGGCCAGTGGGCACGCCTGTGCGCAGGCCTTGCCTTCTGCCTGATTTGTCAGACCGCTTTCGTCTCGCGTATAATCGCCCGCTTTGCTGGCAATCGCCCCGTCGGCCAATACTAGTTAACTTTGGACGGGGACCAACCGCTGAACATGGCTCTCAGGCCCGATCTTCCCGGGAACCCGCTGTCAGCACAGATATCTGGAAATCTAGCTAATGACCACCATCCGCGTAAAAGAAAACGAGCCCTATGAAGTTGCCCTGCGCCGCTTCAAGCGCACCATCGAAAAGCTCGGCCTGCTGACCGACCTGCGCGCTCGCGAGTTCTACGAGAAGCCCACTGCCGAACGCAAGCGCAAGAAGGCTGCCGCCGTCAAGCGTCACTACAAGCGCGTTCGCAGCATGCAGCTGCCCAAGAAGCTGTACTGATCAGCCCTTGACCAGCCGGCTCTCGTCAGCCGCAAAACCCGCGCTCGGGACGCCAGGCGCGGGTTTTTTGTTTTTTTGTTCCGTGTTTTCCGACGCCATCACCTCAGGAGAAAAGCCATGAGCCTCAAGGCCCAGATCACCGAAGACATGAAGACCGCCATGCGCGCCAAGGACAGCGAGCGCCTGGGCACCATCCGCCTGCTGCAGGCAGCGATGAAGCAAAAGGAAGTCGATGAGCGCATCGAGCTGGACGACGCCGCCGTCATCGCCATCGTGGACAAGCTGATCAAGCAGCGCAAGGACAGCATCGCCGCCTTCGAGGGCGCGGGCCGCCAGGACCTGGCCGACAAGGAAAAGGCCGAGATGGCCGTGCTGACCGCCTACCTGCCCGAGCGCATGTCGGCCGAGGAAGTGGCCACCGCCGTCAAGGCCATCGTGGCCGAACTGGGCGCATCCGGCCCCGGCGACATGGGCAAGGTCATGGGCGCGGTCAAGGCGCAACTGGCAGGCAAGGCCGACATGGGCCAGGTCTCCGCCGCAGTGAAGGCCGCCCTGGCAGGCTGATCCCCGGCCAGTCCGCTGCAGCAGCCGCCCCGCTCAGGGAGCGGCTGCCATCCACTCCTTCTTGAAGTGTTCCTGCAGGAACTCCACGCACACCCGCACCTTGGCCGACAGCTGCAGCCGCGTCGGATACACAGCCCAGACATTGGCCTCCTGCCGCCATTCGGGCAACACCTGCACCAGGCGCCCGGCCTGCAGATGGGCGCCCACATCCCATAGCGAGCGCAGCGCAACGCCGCGACCGTCCACGGCCCACTGCACCACCATCTCGCCGTTGTTGGCCGACAGCGGCCCCGTGACCTTCACCGCCTGCTCGGCCGCGCCCGCGCGCAGCCGCCACACGCCAAAGGCCTGGTCGCGCTCCTTGATGGCCAGGCAGTCATGGGCCGACAGCTCGGCCGGCGTGCGCGGCGTGCCACGGCGCGCCAGGTAGGCAGGCGCGGCGCACAGCACTCGGTGGTTGTCGGCCAGGCGCCGCGCAATCAGGTGGGGCGCGATCTCGTCGCCCACGCGCACATCCAGATCGAAGCCCTCGCCCGCCACATCCACCAGCCGGTCGAACACGTCCAGCCGCACCTGCAGCCCCGGATGGCGCTCCACCAGCCTGGAAAGCGCGGGCGCGATCACATGCCGCCCGAAACCGAAGCTGCTGCTCACGCGCAGCAGGCCGCGCGGCTCGCTGCGCGTGATGGCCACCTCCTGCATCAGCTGGTCCATGTCGTCGAGGATGCGCTGCGCCCAGTGGAAGACGCGCTCGCCCTCCTCGGTCACGGCCACGCGGCGCGTGGTGCGGTGCAGCAGCTTCACGCCCAGCTCTTCCTCCAGCAGGCGGATGCGCTTGCTCACATAGGCGGGCGAAGCCCCCAATTCCTCGGCCGCAGCGGCAAAGCCGGATTTGCGGGCCACCACGGTGAAGACGCGCAGGTCTTCGGGAGACGGCTGTTTATTCACGATCTGTAAATAATGGAACCACAGTTGGCCGATTGTATTTAGCCCTGGCGCAGCCAACAATGCCATGCATGCGGCCAGGCTGTCAGCGGCGCCGCTTCATATCAATCCATTCCAAGGACAGACACCATGCAAGACACATTCAAGATCGCCGTCATCGCCGGTGACGGCATTGGCAAGGAAGTCATGCCCGAAGGCCTGCGCGCCCTGGAAGCTGCCGCCAGCCGCTTTGCGATCAAGCTCGAATTCCACCATTTCGACTGGGCCCACTGCGACTACTACCTGGCCCACGGAAAAATGATGCCCGACGACTGGAAGGCGCAGCTGTCCGGCATGGATGCCATCTTCTTCGGCGCCGTGGGCTGGCCCGCCACCGTGCCCGACCATGTCTCGCTGTGGGGCTCGCTGCTCAAGTTCCGCCGCGAGTTCGACCAGTACATCAACCTGCGCCCCGTTCGCCTGTTCGAAGGCGTGCCCTGCCCGCTGGCCGGCCGCAAGCCCGGCGACATCGACTACTACGTGGTGCGCGAGAACACCGAAGGCGAGTACACCTCGCTGGGCGGCATCATGTACGAGGGCACGGACCGCGAGATCGTGATCCAGGAATCGGTCTACTCGCGCAAGGGTGCCGAGCGCCTGCTCAAGTACGCCTTCGACCTGGCCCAAAGCCGCGAGCGCAAGCACGTCACCCTGGCCACCAAGAGCAACGGCATCGCCATCAGCATGCCCTGGTGGGACCAGCGCGCCGAGGACGTGGCCAAGGCCTACCCGGAAGTCACGCTGGACAAGCAGCACATCGACATCCTGACCGCGCGCTTCGTGCTGCAGCCGGGCCGCTTCGACGTGGTGGCCGCCACCAACCTGTTCGGCGACATCCTCAGCGACCTGGGCCCGGCCACCACGGGCACCATCGGCCTGGCCCCCTCGGCCAACCTCAACCCCGACCGCAGCTTCCCCAGCCTGTTCGAGCCCGTGCACGGCTCGGCGCCCGACATCTACGGCAAGAACATCGCCAACCCCATCGCCATGGTCTGGTCGGCGGCGCTGATGCTGGACTTCCTGACCCACGGCCAGGGCGCAGGCCGCGCGGCGCACGACGCCATCGTCTCGGCCATCGAGGAAGTCATCAGGAGCGGCCCGCGCACGCCCGACCTGGGCGGCACGGCCAGCACCACCGAAGTGGGCCAGGCCATCGCCCGGCGCATCGCTGCCGCCTGAGGCGCCGCGCCGGGGTTCATGCCGCCCGGCAGCCTGGCTTACCGGCCCCTGCGCAGCCTGCCGGCCCCCATCCCGGCCGCCAGCAGGCTCAGCATGACCAGCGCCACGGTATGCAGGGCCGGCACAGGCGTGGGCACCGGCGCCGCCACCACGGCCTGTGTGAAGCCCTGGCTCATCGGGGCGTGGACTGCATCCCCGCTGTAGTCGACCACAAGGCCGTGGGATCCGGCCGCCACGGGCAGCCGGACCGTGATGCTGGCGGCGCCGCCAACCAGGGGCGCCGACCCCAGCTGCGCCCCGTTGTACGAGACCGTGATGCTGCCCGAGGGGAGCGCCGCCGCCATCGCCCGCAGCGCCCCCCGTCGGTCCTGCGCCCCGGTCACGGCCGACACGCTGATGGTCACATCGTCGCCGGGCCGGGAAGGGTTGGGGGTCGAGGTGATCGCCAGGGTGGTTGTGGCCTGGGCGATCTGCACGCTTTGCTGCTGCCTTGCCGCCGCCTCGTAGTTCGCATCGCCGGCCTGGTCTGCCAGGATGCGGCAGGGTCCCGGCGCAATGAATGAGACAGAACCGCCCGCGATGGTGCAATGGGCAGCCGTCGCCGCATCCACGGAGAACACCACCGCCTTGCCGGAAGCCCCGCCCGTTGCAGCCACGGCATAGGTATCGCCCACCTTGGCGGCCGCTGGCGCCGCGGAAGTGAAGGCAATGGCCTGCGCGCCCTTGCCGATGCTCAGGGACAGGACTTGCCGGGCCGCAGGCAGATGGTTGGCATCCCCCTGCTGATCGGCGGCCAGCAGGCAGTTGTCCGTACCCGCCAGCCTGCCGGACACCTCGGCACCGCTGACGGAGCACGCCGCCGGCGTCAGGGAGCTGAACTGCACGGCCTGGGACGAGCCACCGCCGGCGGCGCTCAGAGCCACCCGTGCATCCACGACCAGAGGCGCCGGCATGCTCCAGACGATGTTCTGCGCAGCAGGCTGCACCGTCACCGGGTAAGCCACCTCGGGGGCGGGACCATAGGTCGCGTCGCCGCCCTGCCGGGCCGTCATCGTGCAAGTGCCTGCGGAATGGAAGCTGAACACCCCTGCGGCATCGACAGTGCAAACCTCTGGCGCAGATGCGGAAAACGTCACGGCCAGGCCGGAGGTAGCCGTTGCAACGGGCGTGAATGTCGTGCCGAAGGTTTGCGCCGACGGCTGCGCAAAGTCGATGGTCTGCTCCAGCCTGAGCGTGGTGAAGGGCACGCTGGCCACATCCGGCTGCACGCGGCCTGCGCCATCCCTGGCGATGAAGTGCAGCCTGTAGGCCGTATTCACCGCCAGCCCTCCGATATCGATATCGTGGACCACGCCTGCCGTCATGCCGACCGGGGAGCCGCCGGCCTGCAGCGTGGCGGCATCCGGCGCCGCGGCGGCCGCAGCAAGCACCTGCCAGTAGCCCGTGCCGTCCCGGTCCAGCGCCACGCGGGCCTTGGCCGTCACGCCGCCGGCATGTAGATCGACGGCGGGAGCCAGACTGAAGACCGGGCGGCCCAGCACATAGCTGGCAAACCCATGGTTTTGTGTTGCACTCCACCCATCGGTCATGGATGACAGACCCGCCCAGACCGCATTGGCGGGGATGGACGATGCGTCCATGGCAAGCAGGGTCTGGATGCCATCGAGCGAATAGTGAAAGATCGTGTTGCCAATGGGAAGGGTGCTGGAGGCGCTCTCAATCTGGAAGGAACTGATCGTGGCCCAGGCCGCCGCCGCAGGAATGTCCAGGGGGTTGGTCGTCTGCAGGATCTGGCCCTGGTAGCTGTATGTGTAGCGCTCGTTCCAGCTGTTGCGCGTCCAGCCGCCATCCCAGTAGTTGGAAGGGGTGGCCCAATCCGCAGCGGCGGGCGGCGAGCCGCCTTGCTGCACCACCCCACCCACGCTGAACGTGTATTCGGTCACCATGGCCGTATACCAAGCGTTGGTCTGCGTCTGGTAGCCCGTCATGACCAGCCCCTGCGCCGGCGCGGCCACAGCCGCGACGCAATGCAGGCCGGCGCCGAATACCACCACCCACGGCATCATGGCCCTGGAAAATTCCGCCTGAAGGCGACTGCCTCGTTCTCTCACATGCACTCCCGTTTCAACTTGCTGTTCTTCTGGTCCGTGCCGGGGGTACCGGCAATGCAGGAGCCTAGCGGCCGCACCTGCCCGCGCCTTGACTGCGCGTTGCGCTTTTCTTGACAGTGCGTCCCGCCCCCTGCGCAACGCGGGCTGCCGCGCCACCGTCCGTTCATTCGCCACCAAACGCCTGCTGCCCCCGGCCCTGCAAAGCGGCGATACGCCGGCCAACCGGGCCGTCGTCTGGGCGCGGAGATGGCGGCATTGCCCCCGCCGCAGGCCCCTGGCCGGCGAACAGGGCAAGATGGCCGGCTGCGGCATTCGGGCCGCTCAGACACAGCACGGAATCTCCATGAAGCACTACGACTACATCGTCATCGGCGGCGGCAGCGGCGGCATTGCATCGGCCAACCGCGCCGCCATGCACGGGCGCCACTGCGCGCTGATCGAAGCCGGCGAGATCGGCGGCACCTGCGTCAACGTGGGCTGCGTGCCCAAGAAGGTCATGTGGCATGCGGCCCAGATCGGCGAGGCCATGCACCGCTACGGCCCCGACTACGGCTGGGATGCCACCGTCGACCGCCTGGACTGGCAGCGCCTGCTGGACAGCCGCAGTGCCTACATCGACCGCATCCATGCCTCGTATGAAAGCGGCCTGGCGCGCAACAAGGTCGAGCTGATCCAGGGCTTTGGCCGCTTCGTGGATGCGCGCACCGTGGAGGTGGGCGGCCAGCGGCTCAGTACCGATCACATCCTCATCGCCACGGGCACGCGGCCGGCACGGCCCGACATACCTGGCGCCGAGCTGGGCATCGACTCCGACGGCTTCTTCGCCCTCAAGGCCCTGCCTGCGCGCACGGCCGTGGTGGGTGCCGGCTATATCGCCGTGGAGATTGCCGGCGTGCTGCACGCGCTGGGATCGCAGACCCATCTGTTCCTGCGCCAGAACTCGGCACTGCGCGGGTTCGATCCGCTGCTGAGCCAGACCCTGATGGAGATCATGGAGGCCGAAGGCCCCGCCGTGCACCGCCAGGCCACCCCGAAGGCCGTGGTCCGCAACGCAGACGGCAGCCTTGATCTGCAACTGCAGGACGGCAGCAGCCACACCGTGGACTGCGTGGTCTGGGCCGTGGGCCGCAGGCCCGACACCTCGGGCCTGAACCTGGAGGCCGCAGGCGTGGCGCTGCAGGACAGCGGCCACATCGCGGTGGACAAGTTCCAGGACACCAATGTGCCCGGCATCCACGCCGTGGGCGACATCACGGGCCGCATCGAACTCACGCCCGTGGCCGTGGCCGCAGGCCGGCGCCTGGCCGAGCGCCTGTTCAACGGCAAGACCGGCGAGCACCTGGACTACGACAACGTGCCCACCGTGGTCTTCAGCCACCCGCCCATCGGCACCGTCGGCCTGACCGAGCCGCAGGCGCGCGAGCGCTTTGGCGACGATCAGGTCAAGGTCTACCAATCGGCCTTCACCGCCATGTACACGGCGGTCACGCGCCACCGCCAGCCCGCGCGCATGAAGCTGGTCTGCGTGGGCCCCGAGGAACGCATCGTGGGCATACACGGCATCGGCCTGGGGATGGACGAGATGCTGCAGGGCTTTGCCGTGGCGCTCAAGATGGGCGCCACCAAGCGCGACTTCGACGACACCGTGGCCATCCACCCCACGGCGGCAGAAGAGTTCGTGACCATGCGCTGAACGGCGCGCACCACCTGCCTTCGGCGGTTGACCACCGCCCTGGGCAGGACACGCGCCGGGCGAGCGCGAAGCCGCCCAGGTTGGCGAAGGCATCGGGAATGGCCGGGAGCAGGCCGATCTGCGCCGTGCTCCTGACGCCAGCCTCGCGGACGCTGGTGGCAGCCGCAAGCTGCGCGCGATCCGCAGCCGGCTCCGCTTCTCCTTCTCCTTTTCCTTCCCCTTTTCTTTCCCCCGACATGGACCTCCTGCCCCTGCATGCCGCCGCTGCCTGCATGGCTATGGGCTGACATTTCAGCTGCCTGCGGTGCATTGCCACCGTCCAGGGTCCTGCGTCGCCACGTTGGCCCCGGTGGAAACATCCGTCCACCGCGGGAATTTCAAGCGCCTACGCTCAAACACTCAATTCAATAGTCAAAAACAAATAAAGTATTTTCCCGATAGTCAAGTCAAATCGAAAAATTCACAATCCTTGTACGCGGGGAAAAAGAGGCATTGCTCCATGGAAAGCCTTGGTGTTTCTTTGTAGGCAATCCGACTTAATTCGAGTGCATACACCTTGATTTTCCGCATCAACCCAGCAGCCATGGGTCGAGAGCCGCGATCGGAGCCCAGGAGACATCCCATGCCCAGACTGCATTCGAAGACAGGGCATGGCGAGCCCGCGCCAGGCGGCATGCAGGCCAGCTTCTGGCACCTGCGGCAAACGCAGGCGCTGGGCAGCAGACTGAAAGCAGTGTTCGCGCTGGAGGCCTTCCACCGTGCGGGCAGCGGCGCCGGGAGCCGCTTGGCCGATGACGCCTTCTTGGCCCGCAGCGCCTATGGGGCTGAGCAGCGGCCGGGGCGCAACACCACACTCAACAAGGAGACAGATCCATGACAACCGATGTACTCGATACCTGGTCCCCGTTGACCGGGTCGCGCAACGCGGGCCACCCTCTGTCGGCGGACCGCATGATCACGCGG
>NZ_JTKZ01000490.1:0-349 GCF_000799035.1 Delftia sp. ZNC0008 | reverse complement strand
CCACCAGCTCCTGGCCGGACCGCACGCCCAGGGCCGGCCGGCCCTGGGCATTTCTGAAGGCAATGATTCGCATGGAAATACTCCGTTGAAAGCGTCAAGCGCAAGGCTCGTGGTTGGTAATGAAATCCTCAGGAAGCGCCGGTCCCCAGACATACAGCGCATCCTCCGGTGAGTGGTCGGCGGCTGGCCACAGGCTGCCCGCCGGCACGAAATCTATGTCGAACGAGTATTCGGCATAGCTTCCCCAGGGGTCGCGCACATAGTGGAAATAGTTGGAGCCCAGCACATGGCGCCCCAAGCCCCAGCCCTTGTCGTAGCCGGCCCCGCGCATCTGCTCGGCGCCGCAGCC
>NZ_JTKZ01000028.1:0-6855 GCF_000799035.1 Delftia sp. ZNC0008 | reverse complement strand
CGTGCGCGGCGAGCGCACGCGCGACAGGACGCGAGCCATCCAGCCGCGTGGCCGGCGCCAGGCGCAGGGCGCGGTTGCGCGCATCGGCATGCACAGGCCCCAGCCGCTGCAGGCTCAGGCTGACGAGGCCGGCCAGTGTGTCCTCCGTTGCGCTTTCCTTTGCATCGCGTGCCGCGCCCTGGTCCAGCCGGAACTCGCGGTAGCCTCGCCCGGCGGCCATGCCGACGATGCAGTAGTGGCCTTCGATTTCCTCGATGCTGCTGCGTACCTCTCCATCGGCCAGCGTTGCCAGCCCGGCCACGCCTTCTATGCAACTGCCCAGCGGCCGACCGCCGTGGCTGGCGGCGATGATGCGGCCGTCGCGTGCCACGTAGAAAGCCTCCATCGGCAAACGGGGCAGGCCGTGGTCTTCGGGGCCGGCGTCTTCGGACTGCTCCTGTGCAGCGGCCTGCAGCATGGCCTGCAGTTCTCGGCGCGTGTGGAACAGCAGGGCAATGCCGCCGATGGCGGGGCCCTGATCTGCGCCCTGCCCATGCCCATGTCCATTGGTGGTTGAGGGGGCGCGCAATGCGGCGTGGTAGACGTGGACGGGCAGGCCCCCATCGTCCAGCTCCTGCACGTGATAGGCCTGGGCATCGCGCAGCGCCATGGTGGCCTGCAGTGCCGAGGCCTGCACGCGCACGCCGGGTGACAGCGGCAGACCGGGTTCGTCCTCATGGCTGCAGGCCAGCACCAGGCCCTGGGCGTCATACAGCGCAATGCGCGCATAGACGGTGTACAGCGCATTGAGCTGCTCCAGCAGACGCTGCGCGGCGTCGTGTGCCTGTACCGACAGGGCCAGGCAGCCGCTGTTGTCTTGCAGCACTTTCTGCAGGCCTGGCGTCAGGGCCCACCAGCGGCAATCGTTGGCGCGTTCGTAGAGATTGCGCTCCAGCAGGTCCATCAGCAGCCGGTTCAGCGTGGTGTGCTCCTGCAGCCGCGTGGACAGCGCCGTCTCGTGCAGGCCGTGGATGGCGCGCGTGAACACGGCATGGGTCAGGTCGCCGGTCTCGCTCATCTGCTCCAGCACGGCCTGCAGCGGGTCCGGGTGGGCCGTGCCCTGCACGGGGGACTCCGGCGCCTGGCTGGCAGCCAGCACCTGGCCGTTCCAGACCACGCGGCGTATGTCGTCGGCCGCGCGTGCCATGGCGTGCAGGGGCGGGCAAAAGCCCCGGGACTGGGCCATCAGTCCTTCGGCGATGGCAGGCTCCAGTGCCTGCAGGACCTGCGGCCTTTGCTGGGTGGCGAAGGCCAGGTCCAGCGGCGCCATGACCTGGGTCTGCCAGCCCTCGGGGCCCGCATAGCCCTGGTAGGGCAGGGCGCGGGCCGTACGCACCAGATAGGTGCGGCCGGCGTGGATCAGCGGCTGCACGGCATCGCCGTGGTGCATGGGCACGCGGCTGCCGGGGGCGATCCAGTGGTCATCGCTGCTGGCAATGACCACTCCAGCCGCATCCAGCAGCAGCCCCACCTGGGCGCGCGGCCCGCCCGAGGCAAAGATGGCCTGCATCTCGGCCGCGAAGTCGAAGCTCAGGCACAGCACGCCGAGCACCGCCATGGTGCGTGGATGCAGCAGGCGCTGCGCGTAGATCAGGCGGTCTGCGCCGGGCAGCACGCAGCTGGCGCCGAAATGGCTGACATGGCCGGCCTGCTGCAGGCACTGCTGGAACCAGCCCTCGGCGCAGGGCGGCAGCGGCTTGTCGCCTGCCTGGGCGCGTGCACAGACCTGGCCCTGGGTGTCCAGCAGCAGGATGTCGTCGTAGACCGTGTACTTGGCACGGTAGGCCTGCAGGTGCAGCTGCAGCGGAGCCTGCCAGGCGTGCAGGCCGCCCGCGGCCATGTCCAGCAGGATGTCGCCATCGCCGAGCTGGGCCATGGCCTCGCACAGCACGGAATCGGCGGCCAGGAAGCCGACATCGGCCGTGCGCTCGTAGAGGCTGCGCACCAGCAGGTCAATGGCATGGCTGGACTGCATGCCCAACTGGGCCATGGCTTCCTGCGCGGACTGGGCCAGTTGCGACTGCAGCAGGCCTTGCTCCAGCTGCTCCAACCCCTGGCGCGTGTCGGTCAGCATGGACACCAGGGCCTGTCCCTGCTGCGAGGCCTGCATGCGGGCCGAAGCCTCGATGAGACGCCACATGAGCCGGATCTCGCGCAGGTCGGCGGCGTTGCGGTTGAGTTCCCGCAGGTGGGGAAGAATCAGGTCGGTGGGCAGGGATGTGGCCATGGGGCGCTCCGCAGTCAGGTTCAGGTTCGGTAAACCAACTTTTCCGCTCAGGGAAAAGCTCTATGCAAAGAGCAAGAAGGAGGCCAGTTTGTGACTAAATGTGTCTGCAAGGTGACATAGGGATGACGGACCGCCGCCTGCTCCCCGTCCGCAGCCCGTCCGGTGCCACACCGGGGCATGGCCCGGCATCACCGCAGTGCGTACGCCGGCGCCGTGCAGCACGGTGGTGCCTGGCGGCCGTGCAGGCCTACAGGCTCAGGTCGATGGAGTGCACCCGGTGCGCGTCCAGCAGGCCGGCAGCCCGGTCGGCGAAGTAGCGCTCCAGCGTCACGCGCACGGTGCGGAAGGCCAGTTCCTCCCAGGGAACATCGGCCTGCGCAAACAGGCGGGCCTCCATGGTCTCGGGGCCGGGATAGAACTGCTCGCTGCGCAGACGGGCGCGGTAGAACAGATGGACCTGGCTGACCTTGGGCACGTCCACGATGGAAAACAGCGGCCCCATCTCGATGTCGGCGCCGGCTTCCTCGTCGGTCTCGCGCTGGGCGCCGCGTGCCGTGGTCTCGGCCAGTTCCATGAAGCCTGCGGGCAGGGTCCACAGGCCCCGGCGCGGCTCGATGTTGCGCTTGCACAGCAGCACGCGGCCGTCGTCGGTCACGGGGATGGTGCCCACCACGTTCAGCGGGTTCTCGTAGTGGATGGTGTGGCAGTGCGGGCACACGGCGCGCTCGCGCGTGTCGCCATCGTCAGGAAGGCGGTAGACCACCGCCGTGCCGCAGGCTCGGCAGAACTTGATGGGGCTGCGAAAAATCATGCCGACACCATGAAAGTGAAAGCGCCGCCAGACGGAAGGCAGTAAGGCATTCCGTGCGGCGGACCGTGGGTTCAAACACAAAGGCCGGCAGGCCGGGGAGCGTGCTCCCTGCTGCCTTGCCGGCCTGTCGCCAGGCTCAGAGAAAACTCAGGCGATCTTGACGCTCAAGGGGCTCAGCCCGTCGATGCGGCCTTCCAGCAGGTCACCGCGCACCACGGCGGCCACGCCTTCGGGCGTGCCCGTCATGATCAGGTCGCCGGGCTGCAGTTCCCAGGCCGCCGACAGGTGCTCGATGGTCTCGGCAATGTTCCAGATCAGCTTGCCGATGTCGCTGCGCTGGCGGTCGGCGCCATTGACCTGCAGCGAGATCGCGGCCTTGGCGATGTCGCCGGCCTCGGCTGCCGGGGTGATGGGGCCGATGGGTGCGGCATGCTCGAAGGCCTTGCCGATGCACCAGGGTCGGCCCTGCTTCTTCATGTCGTTTTGCAGGTCGCGGCGCGTCATGTCCAGGCCCACGGCGTAGCCCCAGACGTAGTCCAGCGCATCAGCTGCCAGGATGTTCTTGCCCGCCTTGCCGATGGCCACGACGAGCTCGATCTCGTGGTGCAGGTTGGAGGTCAGCGTGGGGTAGGGCATGGTGCCCGTGGTGCCGGCCTCGACGGGCACGATGGCGTCGGCAGGCTTGAGGAAGAAGAAGGGCGGCTCGCGGCCGGTGAAGCCCATCTCCTTGGCGTGTTCTTCGTAGTTGCGGCCCACGCAGTAGATGCGGTGCACGGGGAAGCGCTCGGGGCGGCCCAGGACGGGTACGCTGGCCACGGCGGGCGGGTTGAAAACGTAGCTCATGTCGGTGTTCCTCTGGCGCCTTGTCTCTTGGGCGCCGCCGCAAGTGTGCCATGCATCGGCGCTGCTGCACGGTATGCTTTGCGGTCTATGAAGCTCCACACCTACTTCCGCTCGTCGGCCTCCTACCGCGTGCGCATTGCGCTGCAGATCAAGGGCCTGGACTATGAATCCGTACCCGTGCACCTGCTGCGCGGCGACCACAAGGCGCCGGCCTATGCCCAGCATGTCGGCGATGCGCTGGTGCCGGCGCTGGAGACCGAGGACGGCCACTGGCTGACCCAGTCCATGGCCATCATCGAATATCTCGATGAGACCCATGCCGAAATACCGCTGCTGCCGCGTGACGCCCTGGGCCGTGCCCATGTGCGCGCACTGGCCCAGATGGTGGCCTGCGAGATCCATCCGCTCAACAACCTGCGCGTGCTCAAGTACCTGGTGCGCAACCTGGGTGTCTCCGACGAGGCCAAGAGCGGCTGGTACGTGCATTGGGTGCGATCGGGCCTGGAGGCCTTCGAGCGCCAGCTGGACCTGCTGGCCGCCGAGCGCGAGGCCGCCGGCCTGCCGCCTTCGCTGTTTTGCTGGGGCGACACGCCCACGCTGGCCGATTGCTGCCTGGTGCCGCAGATCTTCAACGGCCGCCGCTTCAACGTGAGCCTGGACGGCCTGCCGCGCCTGGCGGCCATCGTCGATCGCTGCGAGGCGCTGCCGGCCTTCCAGAAGGCCCATCCCTCGGCCTGCCCCGACGCGGAATGAGCGCGGCCCGGCCTGACTCCATCCCCGGCAACCTCCCCGGCACCATCCCCGTATCCTGGCTGGTGCCCGACTGGCCCGCGCCGCCCGGCGTGCACGCGCTGTGCACCTCGCGCGAAGGCGGCGTCAGCACGGCGCCCTGGGGCAGACTGAACCTGGGCGACCATGTGGGAGACGACCCGCAGGCCGTGCGCGCCAACCGCCAGCGCCTGCAGGAGATCGTGCGTGCGGATACGCCGGATGCCTGCGCGGTGTTCCTGCAGCAGGTGCATGGCGTGGATGTCATCGCACTGGATGCAGGCAGCGCGCAGGGCCAGGCCTTCGATGCCTGCGTGACCAGCGCCTCGGGCGTGGTCTGCACCATCATGGTGGCCGACTGCCTGCCCGTGCTGCTGGCCCATCGCAGCGGCGCCGTGGTGGGCGCGGCCCATGCGGGCTGGCGCGGTCTGGCCGGAATGCCGCCTGGCCATGCGGGTCAGCCGTTGGCAGGCGGTGTGCTGGAGTCTCTGTTCAAGCGCTTTGCCGATCAGCTCCGGACCGCGCCCGAGCAGGTGGCGCCGCAGACCCTGGCATGGCTGGGCCCTTGCATCGGTCCGCGTTCCTTTGAGGTCGGTGCCGAGGTGCGCGCTGCCTTCATCGCGCATGACGCCGCCGCCGCCGCGCATTTCACCGCCATACCTCAGGCGGGCGAGGGCACCCCCAAGTACCTGGCCAGCCTGGCCGGGCTTGCGCGCCAGCGCCTGGCGGCGCTGGGCATCACTGCCATCCATGGCAATGACGGCAGCGACGCATGGTGCACGGTGCTCAACGACTCACGGTTCTTTTCGCACCGGCGCGACGCTGCCCGCCTGGGCAGCAGCGGCCGATTCGCCGCCTGCATCTGGAAGGACTGAGGGCGCGGGCGCGTCCGGTGCGTCCGCCGTGCCCTGCGAGGCCTGCTGCTGCGCCAGCCAGGCCTGGCGCTCGGCCAGTTCGCGCGCATGGCGCTTTCGGTTGCGCGCGGGCGTACCCATGATGTAGATCACGATGGACAGCGGCAGCAGTCCATACAGTGCGAAAGTGACCAGGGCGCCGAGTATGCTGCCCGTGGGGCTGGCGGCTTCGGCCACGGCCATCATCAGCGTGACATACAACCAGGCGATAACAACGAGATACATGGTCGATTCGAAAAAGGCGCACCGGGCACGGGTTTTTGTGGAGGGCTGTGCCGGGCAACGGGGGGCTCGCCTGGGTCACAATCAAAACGGATGCCCCGCAAGCCCCAGGCTATTGCGAACGGCATCCGCGAACAAGGATGCAGCATGAATTTTGACCCACTCGCAGGCCTGCCAGGCCAACCCATCCAGCAATTCTGGAACGAGCAATGGAGCCGGACGCTGCAGATACTGCAGCAGATGGGATCACCGGGAATGCCGGGAGCACAGGGCGCGGGCATGCCGGACATGGCCCAGGCCTGGAAGGCTGCAGTCCCCGAACCCGGCGCCTTGCCCGAGAACGCGCTGTCGCTGGACCCCGAAAAGCTGCTGGAGCTGCAGCGCCAGTACCTGGACGGCGCCAAGGCCATGTGCGAGCAGGGCGGCGCCCAGGCGCTGCTGGCCAAGGACAAGCGCTTCAACACCCAATCCTGGGCCGACAACCCGCTGACGGCGGCCACCGCAGCCACCTATCTGCTCAACAGCCGCATGCTCATGGGCCTGGCCGAGGCCGTGCAGGCCGACGAGAAGACCCGCAACCGCGTGCGCTTCGCTGTCGAACAGTGGCTGGCGGCCATGTCGCCCAGCAACTTCCTGGCACTCAATGCAGAGGCGCAGAAGAAGGCCATCGAAACCCAGGGCGAGAGCCTGGCCCTGGGCGTGGCCAACCTGCTGGCCGACATGCGCCAGGGCCATGTCTCCATGACCGACGAGAGCCTGTTCACCGTGGGCAAGAACGTCGCCACCACCGAAGGCGCCGTGGTGTTCGAGAACGAGCTGTTCCAGCTCATCGAGTACAAGCCGCTGACGGACAAGGTGCACGAGCGTCCCTTCCTCATGGTGCCGCCGTGCATCAACAAGTTCTACATCCTGGACCTGCAGCCCGACAACTCGCTGATCCGCTATGCCGTCAGCCAGGGCCACCGCACCTTCGTGATGAGCTGGCGCAATCCCGACGACAGCCTGGCGCACAAGACCTGGGACAACTACAT
>NZ_JTKZ01000423.1:0-10692 GCF_000799035.1 Delftia sp. ZNC0008 | reverse complement strand
CCGCGTCTACGGCACGGTGTATTCGGGCCTGGACCTGGGCTTTTGCCTGGCGGCCCCTGTGTTCGGCTACATGCTGGACCACGGCATGAGCCACGGCGTGTTCTACGGATCGGCCATTGCCCTGGTGCTGAGCGTGGTGTCGGCCGTGGTCGTGGGCGATGGCGTGAGCCGGAAAAGCGGCATGGCGCTGAGCGCGGGCTGATACCGGGTCGCACTCCCCACAAGGCCCCGCAGGCCCAAGCTTGCGGGGCCTTTGCTTTGGGCGCAGAGATGGACAAAACAGGCACGCCAATTGCGTGCGCACTGCGCGGCGCCTGCTATCGTGCAGGCACAACTTTTCAACACAGGAGACCTGTCCATGCGTTCCGCCTTCGCACCGCTTTCCCTCATGTTCCGCAGCGCCCCGCTGGCGCTGGCCCTCGCCATGGCCGGCCTGTCCGGCAGTGCCCTGGCTGCGCCCAAGGCCGATATCCAGGCGCTGGCGCAAAAGCACCAGCAGCCCCTGCTGGACACGCTGCGCGAGCTGGTGCACATCGAGTCGGGCAGCAAGGACATGGAGGGCGTGGAGCAGATCGCCAACTACGTGGCCGGCAAGCTGCGCGAGCAGGGCGGCAAGGTCGAGATCCTGCAGCCCACCGACGTCTACCGGCTGGGTGACACGCCCGAGAAGATCGGCCCCATGGTGCATGCCGAGTTCAAGGGCAAGGGCACCAGCCGCATCATGCTGATCGCCCACATGGACACGGTCTACCTGCGCGGCATGCTCAAGGACCAGCCGTTTCGCATCGACGGCGAGCGCGCCTACGGCCTGGGCATTGCCGACGACAAGCAGGGCGTGGCCCTGATCCTGCACACCGTGGCCATGCTGCGCCAGCTGGGCTTCGACAACTACGGCACGCTGACCGTGCTGATGAACAGCGACGAGGAAATCAGCTCGCCCGGCGCGCGCAGCACCATCACGCGCCTGGGCGCCGAGCAGGATGCGGTCTTCTCGTTCGAAGGTGGCGGCACGGACGGCGGCGTGCGCCTGGCCACCAGCGGCATCGGCGCGGCCTACCTCAAGGTCGAGGGCAAGGCCTCGCACGCGGGCGCCAAGCCCGAGGACGGCGTGAATGCGCTGTACGAGCTGTCGCACCAGCTGCTGCAGATGAAGGACCTGTCCAAGCCCGAGACCGGCCTCAAGCTCAACTGGACCGTGGCCAAGGCCGGCACCAACCGCAACGTCATTCCCGCCGAGGCCACGGCCCAGGCCGACGCCCGCGCGCTGCGCGTGGCCGACTTCACGGCGCTGGAGCAGGCCATGCAGGCCAAGGTGGGCCACAAGCTGCTGGACGCCAGCAAGGTGCAGCTCAAGTTCGAAGTGCGCCGCCCGCCGCTGGAGGCCAACGAGGCCTCGCGCAGCCTGGCCAAACAGGCGCAGACCATCTACAGCGATGAGCTGGGCCTGAAGATGAGCGTGATGGAAAAGGCCACGGGCGGCGGCACCGACGCGGCGTTTGCGGCGCTCAAGGCCAAGGGTGCCGTCATCGAGGGCTTTGGCCTGAGCGGCTACGGTGCGCACTCCAATGATGCGGAGTATGTGCAGCTGAACACCATCGTGCCGCGCCTGTACCTGGCCACGCGCATGATCATGGATCTGTCGAAGTAGCCCCCACGCTCCCCTGCTTCGCATGGTCCGCTGCCTCTGGCCGGGCGCCCCCCGAGGGGGCCGCGTTTCGCCTTGGGGCGGCCCGGCGGCGAAACCTGGCGCACTCTGCAGATGGCGGGGTCAAAAAGCAAAAAAGGGCATGCCTTGCGGCATGCCCTGAAGGCGCATCGTGGAGCGCTCTTTGTCTCTTACTGGGAGCTGATGTTCTTGTCTTTCGCGATCTTGCTCCAGCGCGTGAAGTCGGCATTCAGGCGCGCCTTCATGGCCGCGCCGTCCTGGTAGGTGGCAATGGCGCCTGCGGCCAGCATCTTCTTTTGCAGCTCGGGCTCGGCCAGGATGAGCTTGAGCTCCTGGTTCAGGCGCTGGACCACGGCGGGAGGCGTGTTCAGCGGTGCGATCAGGCCGCCCCAGGTGTCGGCGTCGAAGCCGGGGAAGCCCTGCTCGGCCACCGACTTCACGTTCGGCAGCAGCTGCTTGGCCTTTTGCGAGCTGACGGCAATGGCGCGCAGCTTGCCCGCCTGGATGTGGGGCAGGGCCGCGACCACATCGGCGAACATCACGGCGATCTGGCCGCCGATCAGGTCGGTCACGGCCGGCGCGCTGCCGCGGTAGGGCACGTGCTGCATGTCGAAGCCGCCCAGGTCCTTGAGCTGCTCCATGGACAGGTGGCCGAAGCTGCCCGTGCCCGAGCTGGTGTAGTTCAGCGCGGGCTTGGCCTTCTTGGCGTGCTCGATCAGCTGCTGCAGGTTGGTCACGTCCGGCAGCTCGCGCGGGTTGATGACGATGGCCATGGGCAGGTCATAGACCGTGGCCACGGGCAGGAAGTCCTTGCGCACGTCGTACAGGTTGTTGTTGAACAGCATGGGCGCCAGCAGCGCGGGCATGCCGAACATGGACAGCGAGTAGCCGTCGGGCTGCGACTTGATGAAGGCCGCCGTGCCCACCGAGCCCGAGGCGCCGGGGCGGTTGTCGATGACGATGGTCTGGCCCAGGCGCTCGGTCAGGCGCTGCGCGACGATGCGCGCGGCCGTGTCGGTGGGGCCGCCGGGCGGGAAGGCCACGGTCAGCTTGATCAGCTTGTCGGGCCACTGGCTTTGTGCGCGTGCGGCGGGGGCCAGCGTGGCGATGGCGGTG
Source organism: Delftia sp. ZNC0008 (assembly GCF_000799035.1). NCBI lineage: Bacteria > Pseudomonadati > Pseudomonadota > Betaproteobacteria > Burkholderiales > Comamonadaceae > Delftia > Delftia sp. ZNC0008. The sequence goes on along the minus strand of NZ_JTKZ01000423.1, from coordinate 7,910 downwards.
GCGCAGGCGGCGGAAAGGATCTGGCGGCGCGAGGCCTGGAAGGGGGTGGAAGTCATATGTCTCCTCAAGCGGGAAGGGGTGGAAATGAGAGCCGTGGAGCGGTCTGGGTGGGAACGTCTGCGCGCTCTCAGATGATGTTTTTGGCGCGCAGTGCGGCGCGGGCCTGTTCGTCCAGGCCCAGGCGCTGCTGCAGCACCTCGTCGGTGTGTTCGCCCTGGTGCGGCGGCGGGCGGCGCACGGGCAGGCGCTGGCCGTCCAGCGCATAGGGCGGGGCCAGCACGGACTGGCTGCCGGCCTCGCTGTCCTCGAAGCGGTGCAGCAGGCCGGCGTCGGCCGTGCGCTGCGAGTTCAGGGCCTCGAACAGGCCCAGCACCTCGCCGCAGGGAATCTGCGCGGCCGTCAGGCATTCGAGCAACTGGGCGCGCGTGAAGCGCAGCAGCTCGGCCTGCACCAGCGGCATCAGCAGATCGCGGTTTGCCGAGCGTGCGGTATTGGTGGCAAAGCGCTCGTCGGCGGCCCACTCGGGCTTGGCGATGACGTCGGTGCAAAAGCGCTGGAACTGGCCGTTGTTGCCCACGGTGATGACCAGCGGGCCGTCGGCCGCCTCGAACACGCCGTAGGGCACGATGGACGGATGGGCGTTGCCGAACTTGGGCGGGTCGCCGGCCTTGAGCAAGGCCTCCATGCCGTAGTAGCTGGTGATCATCAGGCCGCAGTCGTACAGGGCCATCTGCACATGGCGGCCGCGCCCGCTGCGCTCGCGCTCGTAGAGCGCCGCCAGGATGGCCTGGGCCGAGTACATGCCCGTGAACATGTCCACGGCGGCCACGCCGAACTTTAGCGGGCCCTGGCCCTGCTCGCCGTTCATGGCCATGATGCCGGACTCGCCCTGCACCACCAGGTCGTAGCCGGGCCGCGTGGCCTCGGGGCCGCTGCGCGAGTAGCCCGAGATGGAGCAGTACACCAGGCGCGGGTTCAACTGCGACAGCTGCTCGTAGCCCAGCCCCAGCTTCTCGGCGCCGCCGACCTTGAAGTTCTGGATGACCACGTCGCTGTCGGCCGCCAGCTCGCGTGCGATGCGCAGGCCCTCTTCGGCCTGCAGGTCCAGCGTGACCGAGCGCTTGTTGCGGTTGGCGCTGTTGAAGTAGGAGGTGTTGCGCTGGCCCACGCGCACGCCCCAGTCGCGCGTGTCGTCGCCGCGGCCCGGGTGCTCGACCTTGACGACATCGGCACCCAGGTCGGCCAGCGCCATGGCACACATGGGTCCGGCCAGCACGCGCGAAAGATCCAGGACGCGCACGCCGTCCAGCGGCAGGGAAGAGGGGAGAGCACTCATGCGAAACCTTGTCGAACCACGAAAACCGCAACGGGCCGGTGATGCCCGGGCAGGCCCGCATTCTTCATTCGTTTATGGACTTTGACAATCGTGCTAAAAAATGGACATTGTGTGTACTGAGGTTTGACAATGGATCTGGGCGGACTGTCCCTGCTGGTGGACATCATCGAAGCCGGCAACCTGAGCCGCGCCGCCGTGCGCCTGGGCATGAGCCGCGCCAACGTCAGCCACCGGCTCAACCAGTTCGAGCGCCAGATCGGCCAGCAGCTGCTGCGCCGCACCACGCGACAGGTCGAGCCCACCGAGCTGGGCCTGCGCCTGTACGCGCATGGACGGGCGATACGCCAGGAGGTCATGGCGGCGGCCGAGTCGGTGGACAGCCTGGGCCAGAGCCTGCAGGGCACCGTGCGGCTGAGCGTGCCCAGCGGCTACGGCCAGCTGCAGATGTCGGGCTGGCTGACGGAGTTCATGCGCATGCACCCGGGCATCACGCTGGAGGTGATCTTCGACAACGACATCGAGGACCTGATGCAGGGCGCCGTGGACTTCGCCGTGCGCGTGATGACCGAGCCGCCCGAAAGCCTGGTGGCCTGCAAGCTCGGCGATGTGCTCTACGAGGCCTGCGCCACGCCGCAGTTCCTGGCGCAGCATGGCCATCCCGACTCGCTGCTGGCGCTCAAGCGCGTGCCGCTGATCACCTCGGCGCTCACGGGCCAGAAGCTGCGCACGGCGGGCATGAACGGCGCCCGGCCCACCGAGCTGCGCATACGCCCGCGCCTGATGTCGCCCAACTTCCATTTCCTGCGCGATGCCGTGCTGCAGGGCCTGGGCGTGGCCGTGGTGCCGCGCTACATGGTGGCGGCCGAACTGGCCAGCGGCGCGCTTGAGCGCCTGCCGCTGCCGCCGGGCAGCCTGGACTTTCTGGCCACGCGCCAGTACCTGCTGTACATGCCGTCCCGCTACCAGACGCGGGCCATCACCACGCTGATCGACTTCCTGCGCGAGAAGGCCGAGGCGGAGGGACTCAGAGGCTGAAGATTTTCCCGGGATTCAGGATGTTCTTCGGGTCCAGCGCCTGCTTGATGGAGCGCATCATCTGCACCGCGCCGTCGCCGGCTTCCTCGCGCAGGAAATTCATCTTGTGGATGCCCACGCCATGCTCGCCCGTGCAGGTGCCGCCCAGCGCAATGGAGCGCGACACCAGCTGGTGGTTGAGCTGCTCGGCGCGCGAGCGCTCGTCCTCGTTGTCCGGGTCGATCAGGTAGCCGAAGTGGAAGTTGCCGTCGCCCACGTGGCCGACGAGGAAGTAGGGAATGCCGCTGTCATCGGCCTCGCGCACCGAGTCCAGCAGCGCATCGGCCAGGCGGCTGATGGGCACGCAGGCGTCGGTGGTGATGCAGCGGCAGCCGGGGCGGCTGGAGACAGCCGCGAAATAGGCGTTGTGGCGGGCCGTGAACAATCGCGTGCGGTCCTCGGGACGCTCGGCCCATTCGAAGGCGTTGCCGCCGAACTCGCCCGCAATGTCCTGCACCATCTCGGCCTGCTCCTTCACGCCCGTGGGCGAGCCGTGGAACTCCATCAGCAGCATGGGCTCCTCGCGCAGCGTGAGCTTGCTGTAGGCATTGACCATGCGCACCGAGTTCACGTCCACCAGCTCCACGCGGGCAATAGGCACGCCCATCTGGATGGTCTGGATCACCGTGCGCACGGCGGCCTCGATGCTGGGGAAGGAGCAGATGGCCGCGCTCACGGCCTCGGGCAGCGGGTACAGGCGCACCGTGATCTCGGTGGCCACGCCCAGCGTGCCCTCGCTGCCCACGATCAGGCGCGTGAGGTCGTAGCCCGCGCTGCTCTTCTTGGCGCGCGTGCCCGTGCGGATGATGTCGCCGCTGGCGGTCACCACTTCCAGCGCCAGCACGTTCTCGCGCATGGTGCCGTAGCGCACGGCATTGGTGCCGCTGGCGCGCGTGGCGGTCATGCCGCCGATGGAGGCATCTGCGCCGGGATCGATGGGGAAGAAGAAGCCCGTGTCCTTGATGGCATCATTGAGCTGCTTGCGCGTGATGCCGGGCTGCACGGTGACCGTCAGGTCCTCGGTGTTGACCGAGAGAATGCGGTTCATGCGGCTCAGGTCCAGGCTGATGCCGCCTTCGACGGCCAGCAGATGGCCTTCGAGCGATGAACCGGCGCCGTAGGGGATGACCGGCACGGCATGCTGGTCGGCCAGCTTCAGCGCGTCCTGCACGTCCTGCGTGCTTTCGGCAAAGACCACGGCCGCAGGCGGGGGCGCCTGGATGGCGCCCTCGTCGCGGCCGTGCTGTTCGCGCACCGCCAAAGCCGTGGAGCACTGGACGCCGAAACGCTGGGCCAGGGCTTGGAGGAAGGCTTCGGGGATGGAGCGCTGAGCGAAGTCAGGCTGCAGGCGGACGGGGGCGACAGGGGCGTTCATCGGTGTTCTCCAGGGGGAACTGGAAAGAATACCACCGGCCCTGCCGCCCAACCGTGTGGGTCAGCCGCCAGGCATCCGGGTGTCAGCGCGGCTGGACAGCCTTGCTGAATTCATCGCGCGACAGCGATCCGTTCTTGTCGGCATCGATCTGGGCGAAATTGCTGCTCACGGCGGGCAGGGCCTCGGCCTCCTTCTTGCTCAGCTTGCCGTCCCGGTTGGTGTCGGCGCGGTCGAATGCGGCTTGCACCTCGTTGGCGCCGGCCGACGAAGGGGCCGGCGCTGCTTGTACGCCGGTGGCAGGACCGCTACCGGCTCCAAAGGAGGCCTGCGAAGGAGGCGCAGCGGGAGTAGATGTCTGCGCCATGGCAGCAACGCTGCCCAGCGAAATGGCCGCGAACAACATCACGCTGCGGATTTCAAAACCAGAGACTTTGCGCAGTTGAGAGGTCATGTGTCGAACTCCTTGTCGAACGTGGAACATGACTGCATTCCACCTGTTGCAGCGCAGCAGGGCCAGCACTTTTGCCGGCTGTTGCCTGCTACAACATTTGCGTGCCGCCTGTAACGCACAATTGGGTGTTGGGCCGTTACGGGTCCGGCTTTCCACCCCCGCACCGCCAAGGAGAACGCCCATGGGCAACCGTTTGACACAGATCGCCACGCGCACCGGAGACGACGGCAGCACGGGCCTGGGCGACAACACGCGCGTCTCCAAGAACAGCGGCCGCCCGCACGCCATGGGCGATGTGGACGAGCTCAATTCCCACATCGGCCTGCTGCTGTGCGAGGCCCTGCCCGAGGACGTGCGCGAGCTGCTGGTCGATGTGCAGCACCAGCTGTTCAACCTCGGCGGCGAGCTGTCCATTCCCGGCTATGAACTGCTCAAGGACGACGCCCTGCTGCAGCTCGATGAAGCGCTGGCCCACTACAACGCGCAGCTGCCCCGGCTGCAGGAATTCATCCTGCCGGCCGGCAGCCGCGCAGCGGCCCAGGCCCATGTCTGCCGCACCGTGGCGCGCCGCGCCGAGCGCATGGTGGTGGCGCTGGAGCAGGGCGAGGCCATGCGGCCCGCGCCGCGCCAATACCTGAACCGCCTGTCCGACCTGCTGTTCGTGCTGGCACGCGTGCTCAACCGCATGGATGGCGGCGACGACGTGTACTGGAAAAGCGAGCGGCTGGCGCGCGCGCAGTCCGCTCAAGAGTGACCGTGCTGAGGACGGCCCATGCGCCTGCGCCACATCGAGGTCTTCAATGCCGTCATGCAGACCGGCAGCGTCAGCGCTGCCGCACGGCTGATCAACATCACCCAGCCGGCCGTCAGCCGCACCCTGCAGCACGCGGAGCTGCAGCTGGGCTTTGCGCTGTTCCAGCGCGCACGCGGGCGGCTCACGCCCACCAATGAGGCGCTGGCGCTGTTCCCCCACATCGAGAAGCTGTTCGAGCAGCTCGACGAGGTCCAGCGCCTGGCCGACAACCTGCGCCATGGCCGGGCAGCGGACCGGCTCACCGTGCTCACCGTCTTCGCGCTCAGCCGCGAGGTGCTGCCGCGCGCCGTGGCCGGCTTTCGGCGCCGCCACCCGCAGGTGCAGGTCCATGTGCAGGCGCTGCACACGCCCCAGGTGGTCTCGGCCCTGCTGCTGCAGGAGGCCGACGTGGGCTTCGTCATCAGCTCCGTGGGCCAGCCCGCGCTGGAGCATGAGCTGCTGGCCGAGGTGGACATGTTCTGCGTGCTGCCCAAGGGCCTGCTGCCGCCCTCGCGCGTGCGCGAAGAGGGGATGGAGCTCAAGGACCTGGCCGAGCTGCCCGTGGTCGCTCTCGATGCGCGCGACCCGCTGGGCATGCGCCTGGGCCAGGCCTGCCGCGAGCACGGCGTGGGCCTGTCGCCCGTGGTCACCGTGCAGACCTACCACGCGGCCCTGTCCATGGCCGAGTACGGCCTGGGCGCCGCCATCATGGACGGCTGCACCGCCCTGGCCGCCGACCGCCGCAAGGTCCATGTCGTGCCCCTGCTGCCGCGCATCACGGTGGGTGTGAATGCCCTGAGCCTGCCCCAGCGGCCGGGGTCGGTGCTGGCGCGGGCAATGACCGAGGAAATGCGCAAGGCCTTGCGCGAGTTGCTGGCTGGTTGAAGCCGTTCATACAAGCATGCCTGCTGGACTGCGGCTGGTGCGCCGTGGTCATTGGCACGATCGATTGCCAAATTCAACTGAATTCTCATGATCGATTGATTTGTTAATGAGAATTATTCACAATCATTGCCCGGGATCTGACAACTGCATCGTCATGAAGGAGGGTCATGAGAAATTCAGGAGCTTTGCGTCCGCGCTGGCAGGTCGTTGCCTGGGCATGTGCTGCTCTTGCCTTTGCCGGTGGGCTGGCGCTCATCTTTTTTGCCGAACCAGCGCCTGAGGTCAGGCATGCACAGGTGAGCGCAACCAAGCCACCTGCGCAAGCTTCCGAGCCTGCTGCGCCAGCACCTGAAACTCCCGCTCCACCGGCGATCGCTTCCGTACCGGCGCCCGTGCCGGTGGCGCCCCCCGCGGCACCTAGAGCCAAGGCGTTTCCTGCCGTTGTCGTGGATGCATCGGCGGAGATTCTGTACAACCGGCTTGCCCGCAGCGAGGTCACGCTGGACCAGGCCGGCGAAGTCGCCAAACTCCACAAGGCATTGGAGCGTTGCTGGATGGTGTCCCTCTACGGGCGCATGGCGCAGTGGGCTTCCCCGGCTTCCGATCCTGCAGGACATGCGATGGCCCAGACTCTGCTGCGTGAGGAAGGGGCCAAGGCGCGGCCCGGCTGCGGTGAGCTTCCCGAGGACGCATATGCCAGGGCAGATGGATGGACCGCCCTGCTAGCGGCCCAGGGCGATCCCCAGAGCATGATGAATTACGGGGGGGCCTACTGGACCCGGGATCTGGAGCATGTGATGAAGGACCCAGAGCGCCTCGACGAATTCCGGCGCACCACCCTGGCCTACCTCAATGCCCTGATCGACCGAGGCTATGTCGATGCGCTGATCATGATGGCCTCCATCCGATACAACCCCACATGGGGAGAGCCGCGGCCGGCCGAGGTATGGGCCTACTTATATGCGAATGCCAAAGCCAGCGGCGATGTGTCCTTGCAAGCCAATTTGCTTCAGAGCATAGACCAGCGGGTGCCGCCGGAAGGGCGCCAGCGTGCGACTGATATGGCTCAGGAGCTAGTGAGGAGATGCTGTGGTGGCTAGTCAGACAACATCAATCTCACCACGCCTCTCCGAAACGTGGCGCTCACTGGTGATCATCGCGCTTGCCGCACTGCTCATTGCCGCGAGTTGGCGTGGCGTATCCGACACCCAAGAAGATCCGCGCGGTTGGAACGATGCCGATATTGCTAAATTTATCTTGGGGACGGTCAACTCATCGTTGTCGATTGGACAATGGAAGCGTGGAGATACGGTGACCATCTGTCAGGCAGGATCCAGCAGATGCATTTTGGTGGTCTACGCCAAGATAATGTCTCACGACGCTTGGCTTAAAGCACGCGACACCGACTCACGGAATGCGCCGCCCGATGTTTCGCTCTGGGAGCGCTTTCTCAAGTGGTTTTTGGGTCGAGGCGGCGTGCCTTCAACGGTTTCGCTGGACACGCTTATCGCTGAGTGGGGCGAAGTGCCACCCGGGACGGTCACGGTCGAACCACTGCGGCCTGATGACACGCTGACAAAGTGCACTGGCTGCCATGGTTCGGATTGGCAGCAAATAGCCCAGCGGCCGTCATGGGAGCCGTTGAGAAGTGTGGAGGCCAGCGGTTGGCTTGCCTTGATTGGCGCCGCAGCCATGTCGGTGGATGCCCGACATGGCTGGTCCAAGGACGACTGGCAACTCGTACGGAGATTGAGTGGCGACATGACATAGGTGGCTGCGGGACCGGGTTCTACAGATCGTCCGCCTCCATCTGCCCCACCAGCCTCTGTGCCGACCCGAACGCCAGCGTCAGCCCCAGCGCGCCATGCCCCGTCTGCAGCCACAGGTTGCGCGGACCGCCGCGCTGGCGGCCGGTGAGGGGCAGGCCGGTGGGTGTGGCGGGGCGCATGCCGGTCCAGGGGTGGAGGTCGCCGTCCAGCGGCAGGGCGGCGAAGAC
>NZ_JTKZ01000165.1:0-8938 GCF_000799035.1 Delftia sp. ZNC0008 | reverse complement strand
TGCGGCGGCCACGCGGCGGGGCGCGGCGGACACGGAAACAGAGGATTTGGGCATGGTGGTCTGCCTGTTTGGGGGTCAAGAATCAGGAAATCGGAAACCGGGGCGGAAAAAGGGGGCTGGCGCTGTCAGCCGACGGGCGTGGCAGGCGCAGGGGCCGGCGGCGCGGCTTCCGGCGCGCGCATCGCATCGCCATTGGCCAGCAGGCGGCGCAGCATGTCCAGCAGCTGGCGCGACTCGTCATGGCTGAAGCCGGCCATATGGGCATTCATCACGCTGGACAGCACCTGCGGCACCTTGGCCGCCATGGCGCGGCCTTCATCGGTCAGCACCAGCTTGACCACGCGCCGGTCCACCGTGGAGCGCTCGCGCCGCAGCATGCCCTTGGATTCGAGCCGGTCCAGCGCCCGCGTGATGGAGGCCGGATCCAGCCCCAGGTCACGTGCCATGCCGGCATTCGTGGCGTCGCTGCACAGCAGCAGCTTGTACAGCGGCAGCCACTGCACATAGGTCAGCTCATGCTCGGCCAACTGCGCATCGGCCTGCTGGAGGATGGAGCTGAGCACCTTGCGCATGAGGAACCCCACGCTCTCGAAGGGCGTGTAGCTGCCAGGGCTGTAGAAGTCCGAGGGCTGCAGGCCGTTGGGCAGGGGTGGCTGGGTCATGGTGTCTTGCAAGTGAAATGATTGACTGCGCAATGATTGTTGCGGCAATTATTGCAGAAGGCATGGACGGATGTGTGACAGGGTCGGAGAGAGGGTCTTTGGAGCCTTGTGGACGCAGCACGATGACCGGGGCAGGACTAGGAGCGCGGCCAGCCTCGGTGCCAGCTCGAACGGCCTACTGTCCGAATCCTCCTATTTGCCGAGGTGGTGCGTTGCGCAGATCCTGAAAGGGTGCCTGCTTGATGAGTACGAGTACTCGATCGCCAATGGATTCGTCAGGGTGCGACTGTTGGACACCGAAAGCGACCACTTGATTTTGCTTGTTTTGACCGGTTTTCCCGGAAAAGTCTCAATGCGCTGCCAGGCAAGCCTGCCTGCTGTTGAGCGCGGGCTGTGGGCCTGGCTTCATCGCCTACTGCATCCCGCTGGGCGGTGCTGGAAATTTGTGGAAGAAGCCTTGGGATGGCAGAGGATTCAGTGTCTATCGATTTGTTCTCACTTCCTTCTTGGACGTTCCTGATTTGATTCGGGTCACCAGTGCTGGGGCATAGCGAATTGATCAGTATTACGAATGATGTGCAACCCATTGATTTGCAATGAATTTGCTGTATGCCTGTGTTGTTGAGGGGGCATCTCTGCTAGCTGGTGTGCCAGGAATTTGGAATGCTGTCGCGATTTGAGTTGACAGCGTTCTTCTTTGTAAGAAAAATGTGATTCCGTAACGCCAAACACGGTGATGCAATGTCATTGCTGTGTGCTATGTGTATTCAAGGAATTTAACTTGATTATGGATTTCGAAAATATTGGGAGGGGTATTTTGAGAGTTTTTATAAAATTGTTCGTATTGATTGTCTCGATTATTTCAATGCCGGCTCATGCTGCGGACTATGGGAAGGCATGCATAGAAAATAAATACTCATTGATTCATGGCGTCGAGTGCAGCTTGACTCCATTATTTACTTCGCCATGGACTCATCAAGGTCCGCGTTTCGGTGGGAACTCAGTTGAAGAAGTGATGGAGCAAGAGTTCGCTTTTGTTAAAGATGAAGGCATGTGTTATTTTGAAACTGGGGTAAATCCCCCAAATTCTCATCACTATGATGGATTTATAAATTCCAAACAATTATTGGGATACAGAACTGGTGGATGGTATCAATATCAGTTTGCTAACTCAAAAGGAGAATGTCCGGGGCCACCGTATGGGGGAGGGTCATTTTATGTTAATAGTTTGAGATATGCAGACTGTTATGACAGAGTGACAGGCCCAGTGGATTGGACAGGCACATATTTTAATGATATTAGCAGCAGCGGCTGCTGGCGTGCAAATCCTGCATCTTTGCAACCACCGATGGTGGAAGAAGTTGCTCCCATGTGCACAAGAGGCGAATTTGGAATGCCTTTGGGCTCATTTCCCGGTACTGTCGGAAATCCTGTTCAAGTCGCCACAGGCAACAAGGTGGAGTATGATAAAGATTTTCAGGATCAGCGCCCCGCCTCACTGGATGTGGTACGCGTATATAACAGCGCCTGGGCCAATGGTCGTGCTGAGCATCCGCCGGTCTCTTATGGAAAAGGTTGGTCAAACAATCACGTCATCTGGCTAAAGTTTGAGCGCAACAATATTGATCCATTGAAAGGCGACAGAACAAAAGCTCTGAAAAAAGGAGATCACGAATCCGTCATCATTGCTTCTGCCGCTGGTGATCAGGCCATTTTTTACAGATTTATTCCTGGGTCTAATTTGCCTGAATCTAGTGGGAGCTACACCCCCGGCGAGTTCGTCAGTGCAATGAAGGGGCGCCAGTTCTTTCGAATTGACAATGGATGGATTTATATCAATGAGCGTGAGGTCAAGTATCAATTTGACAACAACGGCCGTTTGTCCAAAAAGACCTTGCCCAACGGAGATTATTATGAATATATATTTTCCGATCACGGGCAGCTGCTGAAAATCGGAAACAATTTCTCTAGAAGCATTGTCTTTGAGTATGACGCGACTGGACTGGTGTCTCGGATGATTCCCAGCCATGGGCATGCGGTTCAGTTCGAGGCCCAAGCAGGTCTTCTTGTGTCCGTGAAGTACAACGACGGTTCTGCCAAGGGGTATCTATACGAAGATGGAGGCATGCTCGCGGGTAAGATTGATGAGACGGGGGCAAGGGTTGGCGAATATATATACAACGACAAGAAGGTAGTTGTTTCGAGAAAAAATGCCGGGGTGGAAGAATTTCGGTTCGCTTATCACTCATCCTCTACAGCAGTCACTTCCCCGTTGGGAAACCGTGTATGTCGCTAATACATCCGTTCCTGGAGGGCGGGTGTATAGTTCAACGTCCACCTCACGCGTAACCATCTATCAGGATGATCCTGTCAAAAATGTTTTTTATGACAACGATGGTTTTCTGAAGGAGCACTCTGGCTACAACTGGTATTTGACTGCATATCAATGGGATAAAAAGCGAAATCTGCCTATAGAGATATCCCAGAACAAGGGTGAAAAGGTTACTCGCATCTCCTGGCATCCTGTGCTGAGAAAGCCCATCAGAATTACAGGTGATGGTTTGGTCAGGGATATGGAGTACGACAGCCGTGGCAACCTGACTCGCAGTGTTACCAGCGGAGCGGGAGACAGCAGGGCGCTTGATTGGTCATGGGATGACAGAGGCAATCTGCACTATTTCAAGGATTCCGGCAGTCTGGTGGCGTCATATACCTATGATGAAAAAGACAACCGCCTGACGGAAACAAATGCCTTGGGACATATTGACCGGTTTTCCAGCTACGATGGTTTGGGTCGTCTTCTGTCATTCGTTGGGTCGAATGGTGCGGAATACCAGTTGACGTATGATGCGAGGGGGAGACTCGCCAGCATAGGCTCTTTGGGGTTAAATACGAAATATGAATACTTTGCTAATGGTCTTGTTCAGAAAGTGGAGTATTCAAATGGATATGTACTCCGCTATCAATATGATGCTGCTCAGAGACTGACGGGGTGGTCTGACAACCGTGGCGCTTCAGGATCCTATGTCCTGGATGGCATGGGGAACCAGATTCAAGAGAAAGTTGGCACGACATCAGGTGTCGCATACGAAGTGAGTCGTACCATCAACGCGATCAACCGAGTTGCCAGCGTCACAAAGGGCGATGGTCAGAAGACAAGTTTCGGTTACGACGATAGCGGTGATTTGACGTCGATTGTGGATGGATTTGGAAAGTCTCTGAGAATAACAAGGGACAGATTCCGCAGAATCTATGCAATGGATAATCAGACTTCGGCCATGTATTTTGCATACACGCCATCAGATCTTGTTAGCCAGGTCAAGGATTTCCGGCAAGTGGCGACGGACTATGGCCGTGACGGCCTGGGCAATATGACCCAGGAAAAATCACCGGACATAGGTGCCAACTCCCTGACCTACGACCAGCGCGGTCTGGTCGCCACCGCCAAGGACGCCGCAGGCCGCACCCTCGCCGTGCAGCGCGACGCCCTGGGCCGTCCCACCCAACTCCAGTACGGCAGCACCGCAACCTCCACGCTGCGCTACGACCTGCCCGGCACCACCTACAACGGCCCCGGTGCCCCCAAGGCCAGCACGGGCCACCTCAGCGAGATCCAGGACCCCGGCGTCACCACCCAGTACCAGCGCGACATCCTGGGCCGGGTGCTGCGCAAGAGCCAGATCCTTGCCAATGGCGACACCAAGTCGCTGATCCACTCCTATGTACCTGCCGGGCAGGGCGGAGGCGGAGAACTGCAAAGCATCACCTACCCCAGCGGCAGGCAGGCCACCTACCTGTATGACAGCACAGGTCAGATCACGGGCCTGCAGTGGAACGGCCAGCCCCTGGTCACCGGCCTGACCTGGAGCCCGCTGGGCCAGCCCACGGCCTGGCAATGGACGGGCTTTGCGCAGCAGCCCGGCGCCACGGCCACCCTGGCCGAGCAGCGTGGCTACAACACCGCAGGCCAACTGGCCAGCAGCCAACTGCTGAACCTGACCTGGGATGCTGCGGGCCGCATCAGCCTCATCCAGCAGCAGCACATGCTGCCGGGCACGGCGGCGGCCCAGCAGGCCAAGCTGTCCAGCGCCTTCAGCTATGACGCCGTGGGGCGCCTGACGGCCAGCGCCCACAGCGCGCCTGCGGGCCTCACGCTGCCCACGGGCTGGAGCTTGGCCGACACCATCGAGCTCAGCGCCTCCGGCTATGCCTGGGATGGCAATGGCAATCGCACGGAGGTGCACTACACCAACGCCTTGGCATCGGGCACCTCCACGCTCAAGCGCAGCTACCAGACGGCTGCGGGCACCAATCGCCTGCAAAGCTATGCCCAGACGCTGCAGCGCCCGGGCAGCGCGGCGCAGAACAGCAACGTGACCTTCAGCTACGACGCTGCGGGCGCCCTGGTCAAGAAGGGCGACAACCACCTGCACTACGGCGCGGACGGCCGCATCGCCAAGGCCGGTGAATACGCAGACGCTGCCGACGCAAGAGCCGTCAGCTACGTCTACAACGCCCTGGGCCAGCGCGTGCTCAAGAGCGATGCCCGGGGCGCAGGTCAACCGGCCACGCTGCAGACCCTGTATGCCGAAGACGGCATAGGCAGCACCGTGCTGGGCCAGTACGCCAACCAGCGCAGCGCCAACAGCGCAGCGCCCGCAGGCCAGAGCGACAGCACGGAAATCATCTACCTGCCCACGGCCAGCGGTCCCATGCCCATTGCGGCAGAGATCAACGGGCGCCTGTATGCCATCCACACGGACCACCTGAACACGCCCAGGCGCCTGACCAATCAGCAGGGACAGGTGGCCTGGCAATGGCTGATCTCGGGGTTTGGGGAAGTGCGTCCCACCACGGGCGACCGTGGCTACGGCCAGACCGTCAGCGGCCCCAGCTATGCGCAGGCGGTGAAGTTCGACCTGCGGTATCCGGGGCAGGTGTTTGATGAAGAGACGGGGCTGTCGTACAACCTGCACAGGTACTACGATGCGGCGACGGGTCGGTATATCCAGGCGGACCCGATCGGGTTGGCTGGAGGATGGAATCGGTTTGGGTATGTAGCCAACAACCCGCTCAACGATGTGGACCCGCAAGGCCTGCACCCCGTGCTGGGAAGAATACAAGGCCTGTACTACCGGTACGGTCCGGCGATCACGGAGTTCATTGCCGGGGCGTCTGGAGTCAACGGGGCGTTGGCATCGCCTGCGGCGATCAGCCCGCTGGTGGCGCAGATTCCGACGGGTGTTTCTAGGATGCTGCCGATTGCGCGGGGGATCTCTGAGGGTGTGGAGTCGGGGGCGTTTTGTGCAGCAAAAGGTGGAATACAAGAAACTGCCAAGATTGGAGACTTATTCGCAACTCATGGACAGACAATGAGTAATAGGCAGTTAGATAGATTGATTAAAGATATTCGGGTTAATGGAATATCTAATCCGTTGGTGGTGACTGCGCATGATGGGCGGTTGTATATTCTGGATGGTCATCATAGAGCGTTGGCGGCTCCTAGGGCTGGAGTTTTAGATGTTCCGATAAAAAGGGTGGATTTGCCATACGGTGCTTACAGAGGATCCGCAGATCTTGAATTCACATGGGGAGGTTATTAAAAATGGAACTAAGAAAAATCAATGAAATCATCATTTCTAGTAGAAATATTTTATTTAATAATAGGGTGAATGATACAGTTATTTCTTCATTGGAAGAGGTGTTGAGCTGCTGGCGAGAAATTGAGGTGGATAGTTCGCGTAATATATTGAAATACTGCATTGGTGAGGCTTTGCAGCAGATTAAACAATCTAAATTAACTAGTGCTGGGCGTGTGTTGAATTTAATTCATAACTTGCCTTTGTCATTGGAGGGTTTAAATAATTGGGATTTGGACTATTTTATCTCTATGGAACTGCCGAATTTTCTAGAGCATTTTGAAGAAATACATAATTCCAGAGATATCTCTCTTTATGTGTTTCAACAAATTTCCAATCAGTATTTCAACAGTGCTTTATTGAATAGATAGAATTCTTCTCTGAAAATCGATTGGATTTTAATGCTTGGCCAAGCCGCAGGAGCAGGTGGCTTGGCAATGGCTGATCTCAGGCTTTGGTGAAGTGCGGCCCACCACGGGCGCCTGGGGCTAAGGCCAGACGGTCAGCGGCTTCAGCTATGCGCAGACGACTAGGTTCGACCTGCGGTATCCGAGCTTTGACCGTTACAACAACTATCGTGCCTTGCCAAAAACGACCAGCACAACCGCTGCCCTCGTTTCGACTTGGGCAATGGTGTTCTTCATGATGCGGATGGCAGTGTCTTCATTGAAGCCTCCAGATCCGCAACCGATGAGGGGAAAGGCTACGGATTTGAAGCCGTGATCGTTGACGAGTTGAAGGGCCGACTGTGTGGACTTCTCAATGGAGAGTTGTGACGCCCTCCAAAGAAGATTGATGCCCGCCACGTGGATGATGCCTTTGAAAGGCAGTCTGCCGGCAGATGTCAGGACGGCATCGCCCAGAGGAATGGGGCCGGCCCGCGCAACCTCCAGGAATGGCTGCAGTCCACCCTTGCGCTTGATTGCGCCGGACACGCCTTGGGGGATCAACAGCCACCAGGGAATGATGTTTCTATTCCATGAGTTGACGATGACTTCAACGTCCTGGTCCAGAAGGTCGCCGTTGACTATGCGGATATTCATGGAGTGAGGGGCGATGCTCGCAGGTGCGGAAACTGCACAGTATCTCGCGCCTCGCGTCACCCCAACGCTCACTTGTCTTGAGCCACCGCATGCCCTTTCTCCAGTCTGGTCACGGCCTCCCGGTAGGCGGGGCTGGCGCGCAGCTGCTGGTAGCGCTCCAGGCCGCGCTGGTATTCGGTGGAGCGGACATCGATCTCGCGGTCGGAGAGATAGGTGAGTCCGGCGCGGTGCCACATTTCCAGGTCGGCCAGCACCTGGGCGCGGCTGAGGTCGGTGGGGGCAGCAGTGGACGAGGGCGTGGCGTCCTGGGCGAGGGCGGTGCCGGCCAGGCCCAGGCTGAGGGCGGCCAGGGCGATGAAGCGGGTGAAGTCGGAAGTGCGCATGGGGAACCTTTCAGGTGAAGCGAAGTGATGAGGGCTTCATGGTCCCGCTGCCGCCCTGGCCGGCACAGCCGTTTGCGACGCACTGCAGCATGGCGGGAGCCAATGGCCGTTGGGTTTCGTGAAATGCCTGGAGGGCAGGCGCGGCCATCCGAGGAGCGCCGCCAGCCATGGAAATGGGTTGATCAGCCTGTGTGCGGCAGATTATTTCCAGTTGCTCCAATAAATCGGCATAAACATCTGTCAAATGGCTGGTGGAAGCATGAATCGGCAGCAAATTCCAGCGGCACAGGCCGACAATCGCCGCTCTCCATGTCTTCATCCATTCCACTTTCCCCCGCTGCCGTTTCGGCAGATTCCGTTTCCCGCAGTTCCGAGGCCTTTCGCGGCTTCAGGGATGCGATTCCCGTGATGCTGGGTTTCGTGCCCTTTGCCCTGGTGCTGGGCGCCCAGGCCGTGCAAAAGGGGCTTGCACCGCTGGAAGTTCCTCTCATGACCGGGATGAACTTCGGCGGCGGCTCGGAGTTCACGGCCATACGGCTGTGGACCTCGCCGCCGCATGTGCTGCTGATCGTCGCCATGTCCTTCCTGGTCAATTGCCGGCACATCCTGATGGGTGCGGCGCTGGCGCCCTATCTGCGCCATCTGCCCAGGCGCCGTGCGCTGCCGGCCCTGTTCTTCATGTGCGACGAAAGCTGGGCGTTGGCCCTGGCCGACGCCCAGCGCAGTGCCGCGCGGCGCGTGAGCCTGCCTTACTACATGGGCGTGTCGGCAGGCCTGTACATGGCCTGGGTGTCGTGCACGGCGGCCGGTGCCTTTCTGGGGCCGCGCATTGGCGACCTGGAGCAGTACGGCTTCGACATGGCGTTCACCGCCGTGTTTCTGGTGCTGCTGCGCGGCATGTGGAAGGGCGTCAGGCCTTGCCGGCCCTGGCTGGTGAGCCTGCTGACGGCGGCCCTGGTCTACAAGCTGGTGCCTGGCGCCTGGTATGTGGCGGCAGGCGCCGTCTCGGGCCTGATCTGCGCGGCCTTGCTGGCGCCCAGGAGCTGAGCGATGGAAGCCACAACCGTGCTGACGCTGGTGCTCATGGCGTGCAGCACGTATTTCACGCGGGTGATCGGCTACCTGCTGCTGCGCGGGCGCACGCTGAGCCCGCGCATGCAGTACGTGATGGAAAGCCTGCCGGGCTGCGTGCTGATCTCGGTGATACGCGG
>NZ_JTKZ01000009.1:0-2271 GCF_000799035.1 Delftia sp. ZNC0008 | reverse complement strand
ACACCAATCGGGATTTTTGACCCAGTCAGTGAAATATATGGTGGGATGATCTTCCAGAATGTTGCAGCGGGTATAGCCCAGTTTTGGCATGGCATAGTATTGAAAAGGCGTAATTGCAAAAATACAAAAAACATAATAAAAACTCCAACGGCTATGGCGGATAAAAAAATACGCGTTGGGATTTTTATAGCGTCTTCTGAACAAGGGACTGATTTTTGTATTGCAATGATAATTCCTGTGATTGAAATTATTGGCACACACAACGCAATTGGATCAAATGGTGTGATTCTTACAGATGGGGCGAGTTTGTTTAAATCATCTGCGGTTTGATATAGAGAATATAAAATACTCCAAATTGACATTGTCAGAAGCAGCAGAAAAAGTGGAATACTCCATATTAGTGATTTTCTGATTTCGGTTAAATTTCTGTTGTCCATTTGGAGACTTATAAAATTTGGCGATTGATCAGGGGTGGAATATCTTTAGGAAATAAAGTTTTTTATTACCCAGTGTTTATCGATTCTATTTAAATCGACCTGGATAGAGGGGGCCCTTAAGGCCATGGCTGGGCGTTTCGGGTTCGGTACTCACTTCATGCCACCGTTATTCGCTGCCGCCACCGCTGCCAAAGACTGGGCCTAGTGTTTGCGCGGAAGCGTAGTGATTTCTGGGGAGCCGCGAGGAGCTGTTCTGACACACATGCAACCACACTACGCGGAAAGGTCAGAAAGTTGTAGGCCTTGTGATCTGCACTTTTTGTTTATGGATTTAGCTCGGTGCTACCGCCTAGACGGGCTTGCTCATTAACCCACTTCCTGCTTTTGCCGCGTACGCACCAGTCAGGGTTTTTCACCCAGTCTGAAAAATAAATATTTGGATGGCCTTCTAATATATTGCAGCGTGTATATCCTAATCTTGGCATGGCGTAATACTGCAAAGGTGTAACAACAAGAAGGCAGAAGAGCATAATTCCTCCGCCTGTGATGACAGAAATCGCAAGAACGCGTTCTGAGATTATTAGAGTGCCTGCTTTGCAGGGGATTGCTTTTTGTATCACCGATACAAGTATCGTAAATCCCATTATCGGGAAATATACCCCTACCAAATCACCAGGTGTGATTCTTACCGAGGGCGCTGAATTCCTTAAATCGGCGATTGTTTTTAGAAATGAATGTTCTGTATTCCAAATTGAGAAAACCAAAACAAATATAATTGATGGAATTCCATATATCAATGATTTTCTGACATCGGCTAGGTTGTTTGTTTCCATTTCGATATCCATCAATCTCTCCGGCTGATAGGGAGTGCCAGATTGTCTGGTTGCATCCAAAGATTAGATTTTGCTATTTATTCTTTCATGGGTGGCGCCTAATTAATCGAGGTAATGACGGTGGCACTGGTTTCCCATAGGCACCACGTCAATCAGCTTTAAAATGAAAACACCTTGAATGCCATTTCATAAAACTCCATGAGAGGAATTATTTGGAAAGACGGGATTGCTCATTCACCCATTCCCGGCTTTTGCCATGCACACACCAGGCGGGATTCTTTACCCAGTCTGTAAAATAAATAGTGGGGTGGTCTTTCAAAATATTGCAGCGTGTATAGCCTAATTTTGGCATGGCATAGTATTGCAAAGGAGTTATTACAAGAAGACAAGTAATCATGATCACTACTCCCGTGATTGTAGTAATAGTGAGAATGCGCTCTGAGATTTCCAGGATACTTGATCTGCAAGGAATTGATTTTTGTACAAGAAAAATAATTCCTGTGAGTGACATTATTGGGAAATACGCCACAAGCAAACTGGATGGTGTAATTCTTACGGATGGAGCGGAATTTTTTAGATCAATTATTGTGTTTAGAAATGAATATTTCGTACTCCATATTGATAGTGCTGAAACCAACAGAAGGGAAGGAATGCCATGGATTAAAGATTTTCTGAACTCGGTCAGATTATTTTCTTCCACTTAAATATCCATATTTTTCGATTAATAGGTGCCAGAAGATTGCTGGAATGTACCGAGCGTTTGTCTCTGTTTTTCTTCTTTTACTTATGTTGCTTAACTCTCTCAGGTTGCTGGCGCTATCTCTGATTTCCCTTTGTCATACCACCATACGACTTGGACGACATTTCACCGAGATCCATGGTCTGAATCATTGGGCAGGCGAGCTTGCTCATTGACCCATTCCCGGCTTTTGCCTCGCACACACCAATCGGGATTTTTGACCCAGTCAGTGAAATATATGGTGGGATGATCTTCCAGAATG
>NZ_JTKZ01000574.1:0-6072 GCF_000799035.1 Delftia sp. ZNC0008 | reverse complement strand
GCCAGCGCCGCCGCGCGGCGCGTGATATCGAAGGTCATGGCAAAGAATCCCAGGAAAAAATGAAAGGAGTTCCGGCCTCCGGAGGCGGGTGCCGCGCCGGGAAGCGGCGCGGCCTGATCCGCAGGCCACGGGCAGCGGCCGCCCTTGCGGCCGGGATGCCTAGAACTTCACGTTCATGCCGATCCAGTAGCGCCGGCCGTCCTGCACCGTGGCGTAGTCCTCGTAGTACACGTCCTTGTCGAACAGGTTGTAGATGCCTGCGTAGAAGGTCACGTCCTTGCTGTAGTTGTAGGAGCCGCCCATGTCGAACATGGCATAGCTGCCGGCCACCCAGGTGCGTGCCGAACGGCCGCCCGTGGGCTGGCTTTCCTTGCCCCGGTAGGACAGCTTGGCCCAGCCCGCCCATTGCTGCGAAGGCTTCCAGTTCAGCGCCAGGTTGAGCATGTGGCGCGGCAGCTGGCTCAGCGGCTGCCCCGCGAACTCGCCGCTCTTTTGCTCGGACTTGGTGAAGGTGTAGCTGCTGCTCAGGTCCAGCGTGCGCGCCAGCGGGGCCTTGAACGTGGCTTCGACGCCGCGCGTGATGGCCTTGTCGATATTGACGTTGGTGGTGGGCGTGTTGCCCGAGGAATTGGCCGGTCCGCACTCGGGGCAGGCGATGCGCGTGATCTTGTCGTTGAACTCGTTGTCGAACACCGTCAGGCCTGCCGACAGGCCGGCGCCGTTGTTGTAGAGCACGCCCAGTTCCTTGCTCAGCGAGGTTTCGGGCTTCAGGTCGGGGTTGCCGTAGATGTTGCCGCCGCGGCTGGACTGGCCCCAGTCGCCCAGGGTCTGGCGCAGCGAGGGCGCGCGAAAGCCGGTGGACACGCCGCCCTTGACGGTCCATTGCGCGTCGAGGTTCCACACGCCGTACAGGCGCGGGCTCCATTGCGATCCGCCCTTGCTGTCGTGGTCGTAGCGCAGGCCGCCGGTCAGGGCGAAGTTATCGCGCAGGCGCCACTCGTCCTCGGCGAACCAGGCGTACTGCGTGCGATCGGCCGTGGTGCGCGCCGAGCCCGGCAGCGTATTGGTCGTCGTGTCGCGCAGGTCCTGCTGGTTGTAGTACACGCCCGTGGTCAGCAGGTGCTGGCGGCCCAGCGGCGCCACCCAGCTGCTGTTGAACACCGTGTTCCTGATGGTCATGTCGCGCGACAGGTTGCGCGTTTCCTCGCGCTGCAGATAGGTGTCGGAGGAAGCCCAGCCCCAGCGGCCCTTGTGCTGCAGCGAGTAGTTCTCGCGCTCGAACTTGCGGTCGCTGGGCGCATCGGTGGGCAGCAGGGTCATGCCAGGCGACGAAACGAAGTGCTGGCGCGAAGTGCCGATCTCGGCGATCAGGTCGTGGTCCTTGCTGGGGGTCAGCGCCAGGCGCAGGTTCAGCGAACGGTTGTCGCTCTTGTTGTAGCCCTGGTAGATGCGGTCCTGGTCGCGCTTGCTGTAGTTGCCGTACAGGCTCAGGCCCAGCAGGTCGGTCTTGATCGGGCCTGACAGGTAGAAGTTGGTCTGGTAGGCATCGCCCGAGGTGGAGCGCTCCTGCAGCGTGGCGTCGGCGCGCACCGAGCCATGCCAGTTCTTCGCCACCTTGCGCGTGATGACGTTGATCACGCCGCCCATGGCGTCCGAGCCGTACAGCGAGGACATGGGGCCGCGCACCACCTCGATGCGCTCGATGGCCTCCAGCGGCGGAATCCAGCTCTGGTCCGTGCCCGTGCTGCCGTTGGTCTGGGTCTCGCGCGTGCTCATGCGCTTGCCGTCCACCAGGATCAGGGTGTAGTTGGCGCCCATGCCGCGCAACGAGATGTCGTTGGAGTTGTTGTCCGAGGGCGTGAGGATCACGCCGGGCACATCGCGCAGGGCATCGTGCAGGTTGCGGTAGGCGCCCTGCTCCAGTTCCTGGCGCGTGATCACCGAGATCGAGGCCGGCGCCTGGCTGATCTCCTGCTCGAAGCCGCTGGCCGTCACGACCAGGGTTTCCAGCGTCGCCCCGCCTGCTGCCTGGGCCAGCGCGCTGCCCGAGGCCAGCAGGCCCAGGCAGGCGCCCAGCGCGGTGCGGCGCAGGGGAGCGACGGTGGAGGGAAACGAAGCACGCAGGGAGGTGCAAAGGGCGGACAGGGCAAAGCCACGGCCCGCCGCGGGGGCTGTGCAGTTGTGCATGGGAAAGCTCGCAAGAAGAATCACGGACGGTCGAACGACCGGGGTGCGCATCCGCTCTGTTGTTTTTGATGAGTGCGAATCGTTCTTATTTTATTTTCCCGCCGACAACGGCCTGGCCGACAGCAGCGCAGCTGCTGTTTTTCTTTACAAGCGGGCCGATCTGTGAGCAATTCATTCAGGATGCTGAATGTTGCCTTGTTCATCAATGACATGCAGGGCCGCCAGTGCCCGGGCGCGTGCAGCGCCCGGCCCGATTCACGGCGTTCCGGCGAACACGGCGGCTTTGTAAAGTTGGCCCGATGTGGCCGGCAGGCAACATCCTGATACGAAGATCAGGACCACAGCCGCCCCGCATTGGAGACCAGGAACAGCAGCAGCCCCACGGCACCGCCGACCACGGTGCCATTGATGCGGATGTACTGCAGGTCCTTGCCGATGTGCAGCTCGATCAGCTCGGACAGCTCGCGCGCATCCCAGCGCCGCACGGTGTCGGCGATGTGCTGGGCCAGGAACTGCGAGACATCGGGCGCCAGCGCCTGGGCCCAGCGCTTGAGGCGTTCGTTCATGGAGTGGCGCAGCGCCTCGTCATGCGCCAGCGACTGGCCCAGCCAGCGGCCCATGGCCGCGGTCTTGCGCGCCACCTGCGAATGCTCGTTGGCCAGGTCGGCCTGCAGCCTGGCGCGCAGGCCCAGCCACAGCGAACGCAGGTAGCCGGCCAGCTTCTCGTCGTGCAGCAGGTAGTCGCGCAGGCGCTCGGCGCGATCGGCCATGGCCGGGTCGGACTGCAGCCGGTCAATCAGCCGCTGCACGGAGGCATCGAACGCCTTGCGCATGTGGTGCCCGGGATCGCTGGCGATGTCCTGCAGCAGGCTGTCCAGCGCCCCGGCGATGGCCGTGGCACCCTTGTCGCCGAGCCAGTCCGTAGGCAGCATCTTTTCCTTGAGCGGATGCTCGCGCTTGAGCCACAGCACGATGGTCCGGGCGATCAGCACATGGGTCTCGGATTCGCGCAGCACGCCGCTGACGCGCGCCAGCACATCGTCGAGCACGGCCTGGTGGCGCCCGTCCTGGGTCAGGCCCGACAGCAGGTCCGCCGCCGCGCGGGGCAGGTCCAGATGCTCCAGCAAGGCCTTGAACGAGTGCGAGAGAAAGCGCTCCACCTGCCGGTCCTGCACCATCTCCAGCGCCGCCAGCGCCAGCCGCGCCACCTGCCGCCCCAGCAGCGTGCTGTTGGCCGGTGAGGTCAGCCAGCCCGCCAGCACGCGCGCGGGATCGTGGCGCTCGATCAGCGCCACCAGCGAAGGCCCGTCCAGGAACTTGTCGCGCACGAAATTCGCCAGGTTCAGCCCGATGCGGTCCTTGTTGCGCGGAATGATGGCCGTGTGGCGCCCGACCACGGGCAGCGGAATGTGCCGGAACAGGGCAGACACTGCAAACCAGTCGGCCAGCGCGCCGACCAGCGAGGCCTCGGTCACGGCCTTGATGCAGGCCAGCCACAGCGGCACCTGCTGCCAGTGCGCTGCCGCCACCGACGAGGCCACGAAGCCCAGCGCCATGAGCAGCAGCAACGCCAGCGGCAGGCGCTTGGCCGACTTCAGTGTTTGACGTTGCTCTGGCGACAGCATGGAGCGCAGCATACGACGCCCGCCGGGCCCCGCGTGGCGATGCCTGCCGCCAATGCCTGTCAGCCAGCGCCTGACCCCGGATTGCGCGGACAATACCGGCTTTCTTCAGAACCCTCTTGCGAGAACAAGACCATGACCGACGCCAACGCATCCGCCGAGCGCCCCGCCCTGCCCGACCACCTGTCCATCGACCCGCGCAGCCCGCACCACGTGGCGGCCGTGTTCGAGCACGACATCGGCATCCGCTTCAACGGCAAGGAGCGGTTCGACGTGGAGGAGTATTGCGTGAGCGAGGGATGGATCAAGGTGCCCGCGGGCAAGACGGTGGATCGCAAGGGCAGGCCCTTGCTGATCAAGCTCAAGGGCACCGTGCAAGCCTTCTACCGCTGAGCCTTCGGACCTTGTCGCGCCTCTTGCCACAGAGGTGCTACAAGGGGCGCGACAAGGACGCGACAAAGGCATGCCCGGGGTGCGGCAGAGCCAGGAACCACCCAGGGCAGGCTCCGGCAAAGCCTACTGGAGCGCCTCGGCCGGCCCAAAAAACTCATACCGCACCTGCTCCTGCGGCACCCCCAGGGCCTTCAACGATTCCTTCACCGACCGCATGAACGGCCGAGGCCCCAGGAAGTAGACATCGGCATCCACGGCGGGCAGCCATTCACCCAGCTGGCGGGCGGTCAGCAGGCCCTGCGCATCGACCCCATCGCCCTCCTCTGCCCGGTCATAGCAGTAGTAACGGGTGAGCTGCGGATGCACGGCAGCCAGCGCATCCACATGCTCGCGGAAGGCATGCACCCCGCGCTCGCGTGCGCAGTGGATGAAGACCACGGGCCGCCGGGTCGGCAAGGCCGCGTCCAGCATGGGCAGGGTCGGCGTGATGCCCACGCCGCCGCTGATCAGCACCAGCGGGCGCTCGCCGGGCTGCAGCGTGAAGTGGCCTGCGGGCGGGAACAGCTGCAGCGTGTCGCCGACCCGGACCCGGTCGTGCAGGAAGTTGGAGACCTTGCCACCCGCCTCGCGCTTGACGCTGATGCGCAGGCTGCGCCCGTCTGCGGGTGCGGACAGGGAGTAGTTGCGCCGCTGCTCCTGGCCGTCCACCACCAGGCGCAGGCCGATGTACTGCCCGGGCTGGTGGGCGATCACGGGGCCGCCGTCGGCGGGCACCAGGTAGAAGGACGTGATCTCGGCGCTTTCCTGCACCTTGTCCTGCACCACGAAGGCGCGCTCGCCGCGCCAGCCGCCTTCGGCCGCCGCCGTGCGGTCATAGGCCTGGCGCTCGGCGCCGATCAGGATGTCGGCCAGCTGCTGGTAG
Organism: Delftia sp. ZNC0008; assembly: GCF_000799035.1. Lineage (NCBI taxonomy): Bacteria > Pseudomonadati > Pseudomonadota > Betaproteobacteria > Burkholderiales > Comamonadaceae > Delftia > Delftia sp. ZNC0008. The sequence goes on along the minus strand of NZ_JTKZ01000574.1, from coordinate 948 downwards.
GCGGCGCCCCAGGCGGCTATGACCTCGTCGGTGGCGATCTCGGCGCCCAGCACTTCGCGGATGGCGCGCAGCAGGCAGGTGCCGACGATGGGGTAGTGCTCGGGCTGCACCTGCAGCGCAACGTGCTTGTTGATGATCTGCGCGGGCAGGTCGCCCAGGGCGTCCAGCCGGTCGATGTGCCTGGCGTACATGAGCACGCTGTAGGCCAGGGCACGCGGCTGGGCGCCGCTTTGCTGGTGGGCCATGTTGAACAGGGCGCGCACCTCGGGGTACTCGCCCAGCATGGTTTGGTAGAAATGCGTGATCAGCGCTTCGCCGCCGGTTTCAAGCAGCGGAACGGTGGATTGGACGATGGCACGTTGGCGGTCGGTCAGCACGGGAAACTCCTTGGGTACGGGGACGGACATGCCCGGTGCGATGCCGGACATGCCTTGGCAAAGGCAAGGGCCGTGCCAGTCCCGCGACCCTTGAAGAACAAGGGCTTGGCGTTTCATGCGTCAATATGACTCCCGTCAAATCGAGTCCTTTTGACAGCCATCGCAGTCTTTATGACCACATCCACCGCCCTGCACGCCCTCACCCCTCTGGTGGCCGACCTGGCCCAGGACCTGCCTGAGCGCGAGCGCTTTCGCCGCCTGCTGGCAGCCCTGCGCGCCGTGCTGCCGGCCGATGCCGCCGCCCTGCTGCGCCTGGAAGGCGAGTGGCTGCGGCCCGTGGCCATCGACGGCCTGGTGCCCGATGCGCTGGGCCGGCGCTTTCGCATTGCCGAGCACCCGCGCTTCGCCCAGCTGCTGGCCGCGGGCCAGGCCATGCGCTTTGCGCCAGACAGCCCGCTGCCCGATCCCTATGACGGCCTGGTGGCCCAGGGCCACGGGCCGCTGGAGGTGCACGACTGCATGGGCTGCGTGCTGCAGACGGGCGGCCTGCCCTGGGGCCTTCTCAACGCGG
>NZ_JTKZ01000908.1:0-4247 GCF_000799035.1 Delftia sp. ZNC0008 | reverse complement strand
CCGCGTATGGACCAGGCCTTCCTGTTCCTGCGGCAGGGCACTGAGGATGGCGATGGTCATGGTGGCTTCTCTTTCAACGGCACAGGGAAAAAGCAAAGGCGGCCCGGGGGCCGCCTGCGGGGCGAAAGCGCCCATTGTGCCGCGAGCCTGTGCCCGGCGCGACTCAGATGGCGATGGCCGTGGCCTGGTTGAGCACGGCGCGCACCACGCTGTAGACGGTGAGGGCCGAGGTCTTGGGGTTGGCCGCCAGCGGCTTGCCGCGCATGGTCAATTCCATGGACCCGAAGGCGCCGCGCGCGGCCACATGGTGCACGTTCTCGTCCACGCCCGGGTCGGCGTACAGGCGCACCGTGGTGCGGTCCAGGCCCATGCCGGCCAGCGACAGGGTGGCGGCCACGTTGGCGTTCTTGGGGTAGAGCTGGGCGGCCTCACGCGCGCTGCCTTCGAAGATGCAGAAGGCTTCCTTGAGGCTGGCAAGGTCGCAGCGCTGTTCTGCGGGCGTGCCGGTCCAGGCCAGGGGCGGCTTGCGGCCGGTGTAGACCACTTCATCCAGGCCGCCGATGCGCGCAGCGGCCAGCGCATCCACGCCGCCGATGGCACCCGACAGCAATTGCACCTGGGTGTCTCCGGCCTCGGCCGCCGCCTGCACGGCCTCGGCCATGCCCGGGGCGCTGAGTGCGCCGATGGAGGCCACGACGGCAGGAATGCCGCGCCGCAGGGCGGGCAGCACATGCTCCTCGATGGCGGCATGGCCCGCGCACTCCACGATGAGGTCGGGCCGGTCTTCGGCCGCCAGCGCAGGCACGGCACGCGCCTTGGGCGCATGCAGGGCCAGGGTGGCGCGCACGGCGTCGGTCACTTCCGGCACAAGCACCCAGCCCACCTGCACGGCGGCATGTCCCTTGAGCAGTTCGAGCACGCTGGCGCCAATCGCACCGCAGCCAATCACAGCAATCTTCATCGTCATATCTTTCTGGGAAGGAATGCGCTGGCGGCCGGTGTGCCCACCATCCGTTCAGCGCAGAAAACCGGGATGCTGGGTGCGCAGGTGGCCGGCCAGCTCATCGGCGGCGGCACGTACCTGCTCCACCCAGTCGGCCATGCGGCCGGGAGCGATTTCGGTGAAGGCCACGGCCATGCCCAGGCCCGCCACGATGCGCCCCTGCGCATCGCGCACGGGCGCGGCGATGCTGGAGACGCCGGGCTCGTAGAAGCCCTCGCCCATGGCGTAGCCGCGTTCATGGTCCTGCTGCAGCAACTGCAGCAACTGCTCCACGCTGCGCGGCGTGCTTTCCGAGAACTGGGGCAGTTCGCTGCCGCCGAACAGGGCGCGCAGCTGGTCCGCGTCCATGTCCTGCAGCAGTGCCCGGCCCAGCACGGTGGCATGGGCCGGCAGCCGCGAGCCCACGCGCACGGCGCCCTGGAAGGCGCCGGCCGGCGCGATGCGCGCCACATAGACCACGGAGGTGCCGTCCAGCAGCGCCAGGTTGGTGGTGAAGCCCAGCCGGTCGCACAGCGACTGCAGCACGGGCTCGGCCAGCTGGGCCAGCGGCTGGGTGGACAGGTAGTCGTAGCCCAGGCGCAGCACGGCCAGGCCCAGCCGGTATTCGGTGCCCGAGCGTTGCAGGTACCCCATGCCCTCCAGCGTCGTCAGCATCCGGAACACCGTGGACCGGGGCAGCGCCAGGGTGCGCGCCAGGTCGGGCGCGCTCCACACGGGCTGCGAAGGCGTGAAGCAGGCCAGCAGGCGCAGGCCGCGCTCCAGCGCGGGGACGGTGTAGCGGTCGTTGTCGTTCGAGAGGGTTTCGGAGGTATCGCTCATCGCAATTCGGGCAGGTAGGCCATCAGGTCAGCAGGGTGGCCAGCCTCTGTGCGACATCCGCAGGTTGTTCGACGACAGAGGCATGGCCGGCTGCCGCAAGCGTAACGTACCGCGCCCCCAGTCTTGCGGCCCAGGCCGCGCAGGCAGCCGGCGGCGTGACCACGTCGTGCTCTCCCACCCAGACCTCGACCGGCATGGCAAGGCGCCCCGCCGCCTGCCCCAGGTCGCTGCCGCACAGCAGCTCCACGGCCTGGGCGTAGCCTGCGGCATGCAGGCGCGCCGTGTTCCAGCGCACCCATTGGCGCACGGGCTCGGGCGCGGCGGGCGAGACCAGGCGCTGGTCGATGGCGGCGGCCAGGCCTTCGATGCCTTTTTCCTGCAGGGCCGCAAGACGGCCCTGGCGTACCTTGGCCTGCTGCTCGCCCATGCCGGGTGCGCCATAGCCGCCAGCGGGGCTGATCAGCACCAGTTGCTGCACGCGCCCGGCACCGGCCTGCACCGCCCAGGGCGTGCCCATGAGCGCACCCAGCGAGTGGCCCACCAGCAGGCAGCGGCGCACGCCCAGCGCCTGCAGCGACTGCTCCAGCACGCGGGCGTAGTCGGCGCCCGTGGGCGCGGCGGGTGTCAGCGGTGTGGAGCGGCCATAGCCGGGCGCGTCCCAGGCCAGCACACGCGTGCGCGGCGCCAGCGCCAGGGCCACGTCCAGCCAGGAGGCGGCGCCCGAGCTGATGCCGTGCAGCATCACCACGGCAAAGTCCGAGGCCGTGTCGCCGGCCTCGCGCCAGGCGACCTGGGCGCCCCCGGGCAGGGCGATGAGGTGTTCGGGGAACTGCGCCTGAAGGCGCTGCTCCATGCGTTGCAGCGTCTGCGCGGTCATGGCAGGCCCGCTACTCAACGTTTGATTTTTGCCAGGGGGTGTTCTGGGGGATAGGTGGGCGTGATGGGCTTCTTGGCACCCAGCATCACGCACATCAGCGCGTCTTCGTCGCCGATGTTGATTTCCTCGCGGTACACGCCGGGCGGCACGGAGACCACGTCGCGGTCGGTCAGGATGGTCTCGAAGCGCTGGCCGTCCTTCTCCAGCACGAGCTTGAGCTTGCCGCGGATCAGGAAGAAGACTTCCTCCACATCGGTGTGCAGGTGCGAGGGGCCTTCATTGCCGGCCGGGATGACCATGGTGGAGAAGGTGAAGTGCTCGGCCGGAATGGTGTTGCTGTCCGCAGCCACGCCCGTGCCGCCCGTGCCGATGTAGCGCATCTGGCCACGGCGGTACTTGGGATCGAAGTCGGCCTGGAACTTCAGCGCGTCGAAGTCGTACTTGCGCGTGGAAAACCGCGCCACGCGCGATTCCATCCATTGTTCGAAGCTGGAGCCTTCGGGCTGGTCCCAGGTGCGGGGCGTGTTCTGAGCGGATTCGGACATGTGTCTCTCCATCAACGTCGGTGGATCATGGCGGGGAAGGTGCCATTTGTTTTATCCATGAATCACAGTTCATGGGGTAAAACAATTATAGGAAGATTGATCGCACGCAACAAGGGCCACATGCGCAGCGGCATGTGGCCCCTTTGCTGCCCCGTCTGTTAGGGAACAGCGATGCGGGTGCAACAGCGATGGCCGTGCCTCAGGCAGCCATGCTGCGCCGCCCAGGCCGAAAGCCCGCATGGCTGGCCGGCCAGACCACGGACAGGCAGGCCAGTGCCAACACCGCCAGCGCCCAGGGCAAGGCGCGGGCACCCCGCCAGCCCAGCAGCAGTCCGCCGGCCACGCCGCCGCTCGCCACGGCCAGGTTGAAGACCGTCACCAGCATGGACTGGGCCACGTCGGCGCCCTCGCCTGCCGCGTCGGCCAGCGCGGTCTGCAGCAGCGTGGGCGCGCCGCCAAAGCTCAGGCCCCAGGCCGCAACGCCGATCAGGATGGCCACGGCCGACTGCCCGGCCAGGCCCAGCACCAGCGCAGACACGGCGAACAAGGCCAGGCTCAGCACGGTGAGTGCGCGCAGCCAGCGGTCCACCAGCAGGCCCGTGAGCCAGATGCCGGCAATGGCCGCAAGGCCGAACAGCAGCAGCACCCCATCCACCCTTTGCCCCAGACCCGCCGAAGCCAGGAAGGGCGCGATGAAGGTGTAGAGCATGTTGTGGGCCAGCATCCAGCCGAACAGCGCCAGCAGCACGGGGCGCACGCCGGGCATGAGCAGGATGCGCGCCACGGGCAGGCGCTGCTGCGCCGTCTGCCCGGCGTAATCCGGCACACCCAGCCGCACCCAGGCCAGCAGCAGCAGGCATAGCGCCGACAGCGCCCAGAACACGCCGCGCCAGTCGAACAGGCTGCCCAGCCAGGCGCCCAGCGGCACGCCGGCCGCCAGGGCCAACGGCTGGCCCACGCCCGCCACGGCCAGTGCACGCCCCTGCAGATGCGGCGGCACCAT
>NZ_JTKZ01000324.1:0-8838 GCF_000799035.1 Delftia sp. ZNC0008 | reverse complement strand
CCGCGTGCCGTCCACCCACTTGAGGCGGTCCAGCACGCGCTGGCGCACCACGGGCTTGTAGTCGTCGGGCGTGGCGGGGTTGAACAGGGGACCGAAGCCCTTGTGCAGCTCGGTGCCGATGAAGTTCAGCCACTCCTGCAGGTGGTAGCGGGCCATGGTGCCGTTGGCAGGCGCCAGCTTCTTCTCGGGGACCAGATCGGCCAGGTACTGGACGATGGCCGGGCCTTCATGCAGCGTGTCGCCGTCGTCGAGCACGAGGAAGGGAACATAGCCCAGCGGGTTGATGCCGTAGTAGTCCGTGCCGTCCTGCAGCTTGTGCGTCTTGGTGCTGGCCAGGACCGGCTCGTAGGTCAGGCCTGCCTCGTGCAGGACGATGTGGGGAGACAGAGAGCAGGCGCCAGGGCTGTAGTAGAGCTTCATGGTGGATGGCTTCCGATCAGGGTAAGAAAGACAAGCGCCCATGCTAACCCCATGTGGCGGGGCTGCGCATGATGGGACCGCGCTGGCGCCAGGGTTCAGGCCGACAGGCGCCGTGCAGCCCAGAGCACCTGTTCCAGCACGGCCTTCATGCCCAGCTGGTCCTGGGGGCGCTGCAGGCGGCCGGCGTCGTCGAATGCCTGGCCTGCCTGGCCCACGGCGTGGCTCACGGGTGCCAGCCAGCACTGCAGGTTCAGCAGCAGCGGCGCCAGGTGCGACTGGGCGCGCAGGCCGCCCAGGCCGCCGGGCGAGGCGCTGGCCATGCCCACGACCTTGCCGCGAAAGGGCAGGGTGCCGTCGGACCAGACCGCATCACCGGCCACGGGGCTGGAAGCCCAGTCGATGGCGTTCTTGAGCAGGGCGGGGTAGCTGCCGTTGTACTCGGGCGAGCAGATCAGCCAGGCCGGGTGGCTGTGCAGCGCGGCCTTGAAGCGCAGCACGTTGGGCGGTGTGCCGCTGGCCTCCAGGTCGGCGTTGTACATGGGGATGTCGAAATCCGACAGCTCCAGCAGCGTGGGCTGGGCGCCCAGTTCGCGCGCCATGTCGGCGGCGGCGGCGGCCAGGCGCCGGTTGTGCGATTGTTGGCGGGTACTGCCCGCGAAGATGAGGATCTGCATGGCCGCCATTGCATCACAGGCCCTGCACATGTTTCTTGCAAGCGGGCCGCGTTGCGGGCGGCGGCGCGCAGCATCCTGCGGAGAATGCCGCCGCCCGCCGCCCTGTTTCACGTGGAACACCGGCAGAGTACCGGCCCGGTGGCAGGGCTGGCCGACCCCTTGCAAGGCACTGGTGCGGCAAAGGTGGGAAAATCGCGGGTTCCCCGCTGGGTTCCCCTCGCTACATGAACGAGGGCCACCTGCCATGAGCGCCGGAGCGTGAGTGCTCCGTGTCGGGGGCTTGGGCCGGGCAGGCCCCCGGAGTGATAAGCATGTTGTACCCACAGGAATTTGATGTGATCGTGGTCGGTGGCGGCCACGCCGGCACCGAGGCCGCGCTGGCTGCTGCGCGCATGGGCTGCAGGACGCTGCTGCTGAGCCACAACATCGAGACCCTGGGCCAGATGAGCTGCAATCCCAGCATCGGCGGGATCGGCAAGGGCCATCTGGTCAAGGAAGTGGATGCGCTGGGCGGCGCCATGGCGCTGGCCACCGATATCGGCGGCATACAGTTCCGCATCCTCAACAGCTCCAAGGGCCCGGCCGTGCGTGCCACGCGCGCCCAGGCCGACCGCATTCTCTACAAGGCCGCCATCCGCGACATGCTGGAGAACCAGCCCAACCTGTGGCTGTTCCAGCAGGCGGTGGACGACCTCATGGTCGAAGGCGACCGCGTGGTGGGCGCCGTCACGCAGGTCGGCGTGCGCTTTCGCAGCCGCACCGTGGTGCTCACGGCGGGTACCTTCCTGGACGGCAAGATCCACGTGGGCCTGAACAACTACGCGGCAGGCCGCGCGGGCGACCCGCCGGCCGTCAGCCTGTCGTCGCGGCTCAAGGAACTGCAGCTGCCCCAGGGCCGCCTGAAGACCGGCACGCCGCCGCGCCTGGATGGCCGCAGCATCGACTTCTCGCAGTGCGAGGAGCAGCCCGGCGACGGCATGCCCGGCGGTGTCAACGAAGGCGTGCTGCCCGTGTTCAGCTTCATCGGCAATGCGGCCATGCATCCGCGCCAGATGCCCTGCTGGATCACCCACACCAACGAGCGCACGCACGACATCATCCGCAGCGGCTTTGACCGCAGCCCCATGTTCACGGGCAAGATCGAGGGCGTGGGCCCGCGCTACTGCCCCAGCGTCGAGGACAAGATCAACCGCTTTGCCGACAAGGAAAGCCACCAGATCTTCCTGGAGCCCGAAGGCCTGACCACCAACGAGTTCTATCCCAACGGCATCTCCACCAGCCTGCCCTTCGACATCCAGTACGAACTGGTGCGCAGCATGAAGGGGCTGGAGAACGCGCACATCCTGCGTCCCGGCTACGCCATCGAGTACGACTACTTCGATCCGCGCTCGCTCAAGAGCAGCTTCGAGACGCGCCAGATCCAGGGCCTGTTCTTCGCGGGCCAGATCAACGGCACGACCGGCTACGAGGAAGCGGCGGCCCAGGGCCTGTTCGCCGGCCTCAACGCCGCGCTGCAGTGCCGCGGCCAGGAAGCCTGGCTGCCGCGCCGCGACGAGGCCTACCTGGGCGTGCTGGTCGATGACCTGATCACCAAGGGCGTGACCGAGCCCTACCGCATGTTCACCAGCCGCGCCGAGTTCCGTCTGCAGCTGCGCGAGGACAACGCCGACATGCGCCTGACCGAGGCCGGCCGCGCCATGGGCCTGGTGGACGATGCGCGCTGGGATGCCTTCAGCCGCAAGCGCGATGCTGTTTCACGTGAAACAGAGCGCCTGAAGTCCACCTGGGTCAATCCGCGCATCGTCGCGCCCGAGGAATCGGAGCGGGTGCTGGGCAAGTCCATCGAGCGTGAATACAACCTCTTCGACCTGCTGCGCCGCCCCGATGTGGGCTACGGCAAGCTGATGAGCCTGAACGAAGGCCGCTATGCCTCGGCCGATGTGCAGCCCGAGGTGCTGGGCGATCTCAGCGCCTCCGTCGTCGAGCAGGTGGAGATCGCGGCCAAGTACGCAGGCTACATCGACCGCCAGAAGGACGAGGTGCAGCGCGCCGCCCACTTCGAGAACCTGCGCCTGCCGGCCGAGCTGGACTATATGCAGGTGCCGGCCCTGTCCTTCGAGGTGCGCCAGTCGCTGCAAAAGCACAGGCCCGAGACGCTGGGCCAGGCATCGCGCATGTCGGGCGTGACGCCAGCGGCGATCTCGCTGCTGATGGTGCACCTGAAGAAGGGGGGCTTTCGGGGCTTTGCCCCTGATGTGACAGACGCGAAGGGCGAGGAGGCATCCGCATGAGCCAGGAACTGCGCGCTCCTCTCGAGGCCGGCCTGCGGGCGCTGGGCCTGGAGCTTTCCCCTGCCCAGGTCGATACGCTGATGGAATTCCAAGCCCTGCTGGGCAAGTGGAACAAGGTCTACAACCTCACGGCAGTGCGTGATCCGCAGGAAATGCTGACCCACCACCTGCTCGACAGCCTGGCCGCCGTGCCGCCCCTGCAGCGCCACCTGGCCCAGATGCCTGCGCGCGCAGGGCGCACCGCCATGCTGGACGTGGGATCGGGCGGCGGCCTGCCCGGCGTGGTCTTTGCCGTCTGCTGCCCGCAGATCGACGTGCACTGCGTGGACACGGTGGGCAAGAAGGCGGCCTTCATCCAGCAGGCGGCGGCCACTCTGCGCCTGCCCAACCTGCGCGGCATCCACAGCCGCGTGGAGCAGTTGACCACGCGCTATCCGCTGATCAGCTGCCGTGCCTTTGCCTCGCTGGCGGACTTCACCAGCTGGTCGCGCCAGGCGCTGGAGGAGGGCGGCACATGGCTGGCCATGAAGGGCAAGCACCCCGACGAGGAAATCGCCGCGCTGCCTGCCGACGTGCAGGTGTTTCACGTGGAACCATTGAAGGTGCCGGGCCTGGATGCCGAGCGCTGCATCCTCTGGCTGCGCACTGCTGCAGCCTGATTTTTTTACCGAATAGCACACTGCCGCGTTGCGGCGGGGCCATGTTCCCCATGCGCTGGCCATGGCCCTCGCATAAACTCCCAGCTTTCATCGCTCAGGGGTCAGCATGTTCGGCATCTCCGATTTCAGCGCATTCGTTGTTGCCATTCTTCTGTTTTTGCTGATTCCGGGGCCGGGCAATCTGGCGCTGATCACCTCCACCGGCAAGGGCGGCATACGTGCCGGAATGGCGGCCTGCGCCGGCGTGCTGGCGGCCGACCAGGTACTGATCTGGATGGCGGTGGCGGGCGTTGCCGCGCTGCTGGCCTCCTATCCCGCGGCCTTCCATGCCGTGCAGTGGCTGGGCGCCGCCTACCTGGGCTGGCTGGGTTTCAGGATGCTCACAGCCAGGCCCGGCGACAAGCCCGTGCTGCACATCGAGCCGCGCCACTACTTTCGCCAGGCCGGCCTGATCACCCTGATGAACCCCAAGTCCATCGTGTTCTACATGGCCTTCTTCCCGCTGTTCGTGGATCCCGCAAGCCACCAGGGCCTGCTCACGTTCGCGGTGATGGCGGCCACGGTGGCTGCTCTGACCTTTCTCTATTGCCTGATCGTGGTGCTGCTGACCGCGCATCTGGCCGAGCGCATGCGCGCCAATCCTGCGGTTTCCCGGGTTCTCGAAAAGACTGCGGGCGTGTTCCTGATCGGTTTTGGCCTCAAGCTGGCCATCGCCAAATAAGCGTGTAAATACCATGGCCAAAATCTTCTGTGTCGCCAATCAAAAGGGTGGGGTCGGCAAGACCACCACCGCCGTCAACCTTGCTGCGGGCCTGGCCAAGATCGGCCAGCGCGTGCTGATGATCGACCTGGACCCCCAGGGCAATGCCACCATGGGCTCGGGCGTGGACAAGCGCGCGCTGGAGCTGTCGGTCTACGACGTGCTGCTGGAGAACGCCAGCGTCAAGGAAGCCGCCGTGCGCTCCGAGGCCGTGGGCTATGACGTGCTGGGCGCCAACCGCGAACTCAGCGGCGCCGAGATCGAGCTGGTCACGCTGGAGCGCCGCAACGAGCGGCTGAAGGGCGCCCTCAGGGCGGCCGATGCCGACTACGACTTCGTGCTCGTGGACTGCCCGCCCAGCCTGTCCATGCTCACCCTGAACGGCCTGTGCGCGGCCCATGGCGTGGTCGTGCCCATGCAGTGCGAGTACTTCGCGCTCGAAGGCCTGACCGACCTGGTCAACACCATCAAGCAGGTGCATGCCAACATGAACCCCGACCTGCAGATCATCGGCCTGCTGCGCGTGATGTTCGACCCGCGCACCACGCTGCAGCAGCAGGTCAGCGACCAGCTCAAGGAGCACTTCGGCGACAAGGTCTTCGACACCGTGATCCCGCGCAATGTGCGCCTGGCCGAGGCGCCCAGCTATGGCGTGCCTGGCGTGGTCTTCGACCCGGGCGCCAAGGGCAGCAAGGCCTTCATCGATTTCGCGCACGAGATGGTGCGCCGCATCAAGAAGATGTAGTCATGCAAGGTTCGACACAACACCCCCTGAGTCGCTTCGCGCCTTCCCCCTCTCCTGCGGGAGGGGGACGACAGCCTCGCTGCGGGGCGGCCCTTGCTTGCTGTCACTGGCCTTGGGTCACGCCGGTTTCATGGGCTGTAGGCGCAACTCAGCGCATTGGTTATTTAAATGGCTGAGCAGACCATGCAAATCGGCGTGACTGCCGAGGACGTCTGGCTGCTGCCCGGCTGGCAGAACTCGGACGCCGGCCACTGGCAAAGCCGCTGGGAGCAGCGCCACGGCTACCGCCGCCTGGAGCAAAACGACTGGGACCGTCCGCTGCGCGGCGACTGGAGCGCCAGGCTGCAGGAGACGGTGCTCGACGCGCCGCGCCCGGTGGTGCTGGTGGCCCACAGTCTGGGCTGCATCCTTGTGGCGTGGTGGGCTGCGCATTCGCCGCTGGCCGCCCGCAAGGTGCGTGGCGCGCTGCTGGTCGCCCCCGGCGATACCGAGCAGCCCCAGCTGCGCGAGCAGCTGCCTGGCTGGTCGCCCGTGATGATGCAGCGCCTGCCGTTTGCCTCCATCGTGGTCGGCAGCAACAACGATATCTATTGCAGCGCGCAGCGCGTGCAGACCCTGGCCGATGCCTGGGGCGCGCGCTTTGTCGATGCAGGGCCTTCGGGCCATCTCAACACGGCCAGCGGGCTGGGCGACTGGGACAGCGGACACGCGCTGTTGGCGTCGCTTTGACAAGGACAACACCATGGTGACCAAGAAACCCAAGGGACTGGGACGCGGACTCGAAGCCCTGCTCGGCCCCAAGGTCCACGACAAGGAAGAGGCCGGCGGCCCCGTGGCCGAGACCGGGCTGCCCAGCATCCTGCAGCTGGACGTGATGGTGCCCGGCCAGTACCAGCCGCGCACCCACATGGACGAGGGCGCGCTCTACGAGCTGGCCGAAAGCATCAAGGCCCAGGGCATCATGCAGCCCATCCTGGTGCGCCGCCTGGCCAAGGGCGACCACGCCGGCAAGTACGAAATCATCGCGGGCGAGCGGCGCTTCCGTGCGGCCCGCATCGCCGGCCTGGCCGAGGTGCCGGTGCTGGTGCGCGAGGTGCCCGACGAGGCCGCCGCCGCCATGGCGCTGATCGAGAACATCCAGCGCGAGGACCTGAACCCGCTGGAAGAGGCCCAGGGCCTGTCGCGCCTGGTCAAGGAATTCGGCCTCACGCACGAGCAGGCGGCCCAGGCCGTGGGACGCTCGCGCAGCGCGGCCACCAACATCCTGCGCCTGCTGAACCTGGCCGACCCGGTGCAGACCATGCTCATGGCCGGCGACATCGACATGGGCCATGCGCGCGCCCTGCTGTCGCTGGACCGCGCGGCCCAGATCACGGCCGGCAACCAGATCGCGGCCAAGAAGCTGTCGGTGCGCGAGGCCGAGGCCCTGGTCAAGAAGATCGGCGCCGACTTCAGCCTGGTGCGCCAGAAGTCCAAGAAGGAAGGCAAGACGCGCGACATCAAGCGCGTGGAGGAAGAGCTGTCCGACCTGCTCATGGCCGATGTCGAGGTGCGCATCAAGAAGTCCGTGCGCCGGGGCGGCAAGCTGCAGGAAATGGGCGAAGTGGCGATCCAGTTCGGCTCGCTCGATGCGCTCAACGGGCTGATTGAACGTTTGCGCGGCGATGCTCCCGAGTGATGACAACAGCTTGTAACCGTCTGTGATCTGTCGTTCTCCAGCAAAGCAGCGCTTTTTCGCGAGGGTGAATCCCGGTATATTTGCGCGCTGTTATGCGGGGTAATTGTGTGTAATCGCTGACTGGCGACGCTGCCAGTGCGTGGACGCCATTGCCCTGGCGCTGATTCACCTAGACCAGACCAAGAGGATTACAACGTGAAGAAGTATCTTGCCCTGACTGCCATCGCCGCCGTGGCGCTGACCGGCTGCGTGACCACCGACATGCGCATGGGTTCGCCGGAAGCCAAGACCGTGGCCACGGGCGCCGCGGGCGGTGCCAGCGCCGAGAACGCCAACACCGAGCTGGAGCGCTGCGATTCCTCGCTGGGCACCATCTCCCTGGTCGAGAACCAGACCGCCGGCTGGTACACCATCCTCACCCAGCAGTACCGCCTGCCGCCCACATCGCAGCTGCTGCGCCTGATGATCCAGCAGTCCAACTGCTTCATCGTCGTGGAACGCGGCGCGGCCGGCATGGGTGCCATGGCGCGTGAACGCGCGCTGATGGACTCGGGCGAAATGCGCGGCGGCAGCAACCTGGGCAAGGGCCAGATGGTGGCCTCCGACTACGGCCTGTCCCCCGAAGTGATCTTCAACCAGAGCGATGCCGGCGGCATGGGCGGCGCCATCGGCGGCCGCGCAGGCGGCATCTTCGGCGCGCTGGCTGCAGCCACCAAGACCCGCGAGGCCTCGGTCATGCTGGCCCTGGTGGACAACCGTTCGGGCGTGCAGGTGTCGGCTTCCGAAGGCTCGTCTTCCAAGACCGACTGGGGCGGCATGGGCGCGCTGTTCGGCGGCTCCGCCGGCGCCTCGCTGGGCGGCTACACGCGCACGGCCGAAGGCAAGGTGATCGCCGCCGCCTTCATGGACGCCTACAACCAGATGGTGCGCGCGCTGCGCAACTACAAGGCACAGACCGTCAAGGGCCAGGGCCTGGGCGGCGGTGGACGCCTGGGCGTGGACGGCGGTGCCGCACCGTCGCAGACATCGGCTCCGGGCGCCAATGCCGCCGGCATGTCGCTGCGCGCCGCGCAGCAAAAGCTCAACGCCCTGGGCTACACCGCAGGCACGCCTGACGGCGCCATGGGCAAGAACACCCAGAACGCCCTGCGCGAATTCCAGCGCGACCAGAGCCTGCCGCAGACCGGCCGCCTCGACCGTGCCACCTCGCAAGCACTGCAACAGCAATAAGCGGCTCCCGGCCGGAGGGCGCGCATGATGCGGCGCCTTCCCTGGCCGGCCCCGGCCCTTCTTGCCTGGGCCGGCGCCTGGCTTGTTTACGCCGCGCTGCAATCGACCCTAGGGCCGCTGGCCGCCTGGCTGGCGGCCTGTTTTTTGGGCGTGCTCGCCAGCCTGCTGGCCACGCCCTGGTGGCGGCGTCTGGCCGTGGCGGCGGGCTTTCCGCTGTCCTGCCTGATGCTGTGGGGACCGGGCGGCCTGGCCGCCATCAGCCCCTGGCTGTGGCTGGCGGCGCTGGGCCTGCTCGCCCTGGTCTACCCGCTCAACGCCTGGCGCGATGCGCCGCTGTTTCCCACGCCCGCCGATGCGCTGCAAGGCCTGGCCGATACGCGG
>NZ_JTKZ01000395.1:0-382 GCF_000799035.1 Delftia sp. ZNC0008 | reverse complement strand
CATCCCCACGCTGTCCGTGCTGCAGCCCACGCCGTTCCAGTACCAGTCGGGAGCCAAGTACGCATCACAGCTGCTGGACAATCTGAAGGCCAGCCTCAATGCACGTCTGCAGGGCGGCACCGGCATCCTCCCTGCGGTCGAGCAGCAGATCTGGGATCGTGCGCGCGATCGCGAAACGGCGCTGGCGCTGGCGCGCGAGCAGGAGGTGTTGCGCGGCGCCGAAGCTCTGGGCTTTCCGCTGCCCAGTGGCGCGCTGGCGGGCCAACTGGCTGACGCGCGCCGCGAGTTCCACGACAAGCTGTCGGGCCTGTCGCGGGATGTGGCCATCAAGCAGGCCGAGATGGAGCAGCAGAACGTCAAGGACGCCATCACCCAGGCCCTG
>NZ_JTKZ01000667.1:0-2848 GCF_000799035.1 Delftia sp. ZNC0008 | reverse complement strand
CCGCGTGGCCCGCGTGCCGGGCTTCTGGGCCTAGACCGCATCAGCGATAATCCGCCGCTGGCGCACCGCCGCAGCCCCTGGGCCGTGGCGGTGCGCTGTTGCTGAAGGTGCCCCATGCCGTTCACCGGCCAGGGGTTCAACGGGAAGCAGGTGCGCGATGCCATCGAGGTGGCCGCTCGCAATGCCTGCGCTGCCCCCGCAACGGTCAGCGGAATACAACTCCCCACGCGGACGCGCCCCAAACCACGCGCCGCAAGCCACTGTGTCCTTCTCGGGCATGGGAAGGCGGGGATGCCTGCCGCAGCGCGCCCACCCTGCGCGCCGCAGCGTTCCGCAAGCCCGGATACCGGCCTTCTGCATTGCTTTCGGACGCCGCGGGAGTGCGCCTGTCCGGTCCGGCCCCAGCCTGCGCTGCCGTGGCCGGCTCCGGCGTGCGCGCCGTGCGGCGTGGTTCAGACGATAGGCCCCACGGGTGACTGGGGCAGTTGGATTCAACGCATGCGCTTCGCTTCCTCGGCCGCCGATTCCTCCGGCCTTCTCTCTGTTCTCCCTCTTGTCTCCAGCCTGCGGCCCGTAGCGGCTGCGGCCCTGCTGGCCAGCTGCGCTGCAGCGGCCGGCGCCGCGCAGGAGCCGGCTGGCCGATCCACGGAC
Source organism: Delftia sp. ZNC0008 (assembly GCF_000799035.1). Taxonomy (NCBI): domain Bacteria; kingdom Pseudomonadati; phylum Pseudomonadota; class Betaproteobacteria; order Burkholderiales; family Comamonadaceae; genus Delftia; species Delftia sp. ZNC0008. Next base: position 2,197 of record NZ_JTKZ01000667.1, on the reverse strand, counting down.
TCCGCCGACGATGCGCTGGACGCCGTCTTCGTGACCGCCACCGCGCGGCCCGAGGCGCGCAGCCGCATCGCGGGCACCACGCAGACCATCGACCGCGAGGCCATAGAGCGCTCCAGCGCGCGCTCGGTCACCGACCTGCTGGCCGAGAACGCCGTGGGCTTTCTCAGCGAATGGACGGCGGCCCAGACCTCGATGAACCTGCGCGGCGCCTCCACCGACGGCCAGGGGCGCGACTTCCGCAGCCAGGTGCTGGTGCTGGTCAACGGCCGGCGCGCGGGCACGGCCAACCTGTCCAAGCTCAGCCCCTCGGATGTGGAGCGCATCGAGATCGTGCGCGGCCCGTCCTCGGTGATCTACGGCAGCCAGGCCATGGGCGGGGTGGTCAACATCATCATGAAGACGGGAGCGACCGCACCCGGCACGCGCGCCCAGGTCCAGGCCGGTTCATGGGACCTGTGGCGCACCGATGCGCAGACGGCCGGCGCCAATGACCGCTTCGACTGGTACTTCGGCGTGAGCGCAGGCGGGCGCGGCGACTACGAGTCGGGCGACGGCGGCACGCGCATGGAGAACACGGGCTGGAAGCGGCGCGGCGCCAGCGGCGCCCTGGGCTGGCAGCTGCACGAGCTGCATCGCGTGGAGCTGCAACTGCGCACGGACGGCATCTACAACGCGGGCTTTCGCGGATCGGGCGCCAACATCTACAGCCGCGACAACCGCAGCAACCGCTCGCTGGACCTGACCTACGAGGGCGCACTGCCCGGCCAGCGCCTGAGCTGGACGACCCACATCTACAGCCTGGTCGATACCGATGAGTTCAACTGGGCATCGCCCGTGATCCGCTCGGGCAACAGCGCCGTGCCCGGCACGGCGCGCGACTACAACCACCGCCAGCTGGACGCCACGGGCCTGCGCTTTCAGCCGCGCCTGCGTGTCAGCCAGACCAATGACCTGCTGATGGGCTTCGACTGGGAGCGCAGCAAGCTGCGCTCCGACCGCCTGCGCGTGGCCATGCCGGGCGGCCCGGCGGGCCAGGTTGCGCCCTACGACAACAACCAGACCGAGCAGGTGCACGCGCTGTACTTCGAGGACGCGCAGACCCTGTTCGACGACCGCCTGACCCTGCGTGCCGGCCTGCGCAAGACCTGGGGCACGACGCGTTTCGACGATACGCCCAACCTGGCCCTGGCCCAGGCCAGCACGCGCGACTACGACAACCACACCTGGTCGGCCGGCGCCACCTGGAAGGCCACGGACCGGCTCACGCTGCGCGCTGCGGCCTCCACGGGGTTCCGCGCGCCCACGGCCACGGAGCTGGCCTCGGACTTCACGGCCGTCGGCGGTGGCCGCACCTTCGGCAACCCCAACCTCAAGCCCGAGACCAGCCGCCAGATCGAGGTCGGCGCTGCGCTGCAGCAGCCCGGCTGGCGCGTGGATGCGGCCGTGTTCCAGAACACCATCAGCGACCGCATCATCACCGTCTCGCGCGGGGCCACGACCAATACCTCGGACTACGCCAACAACGCGGCCGACATCGTGGCGCGCGGCCTGGAAATGCAGGCCGACATGGACCTGGCGCGGGCGCTGAACCTGACGGGCCACCAGCTCAAGGCCTGGGCTGGCGGCTACTACCACTTCAGCATGCGGGACAAGGGATCGCCAGCGTCGGCCAATACCGACAAGGTGCAGCGCATGTACCGCTACGAGGTCTCGGCCGGCGTGCGCTACGGGCGCGGCAGCGGGCGCCTGCAGGGCGACTGGAGCCTGCAGCTGTCCACGCTGCTGCGCGGTCCCATGTGGTACGACACGGAAGAGGCGCTGCTCATCCCGCAGGGCGAGCCCCGCAGCACCTTCATCCACCGCAAGGGCGCCTTCACCATCTGGAACCTGCGTGCCGACTACCGCGTGTCGCCGGGCGTCAAGCTGTTCGCGGCCGTCAACAACCTGTTCGACCTGAACCGCCACCCCATCTTCATCGCGCTGGACCGTGCGCCCTGCATCGCCAACCCGGCGTACCAGAACGGCGGCTGCGGAACGTCGATGGCCGGGCGCGAACTCATGGTCGGCCTGCAAGCAGAGTTTTGAGGTCCATGGCATGAGGCAATCCAGCACCACGCGCCGCCAGTTGCTGCGCCAGGGCGCGGCGGCGGCCCTGGGCTGCGGCCTGCCCGCGGCCTGGGCCGACACCGTCGCTGCA
>NZ_JTKZ01000621.1:0-23895 GCF_000799035.1 Delftia sp. ZNC0008 | reverse complement strand
GTGGTGCGCGGGGGGCGGGGCGACTCTCTTGAAAAATCAACTACTTACGCTGATTTTGCGGGAATCCAACGGGCAACCGAGTTGATGGAACCTGCTCGTCATCATCCAGGGAGTAAGGCCGAAAGTCGCAGACCGGGGCACCAGCCCAGGCATTCAGCTCATCCTTGATACGCGACTGAAGTGGCCGGATTTCGTTGCGCGCAAAGACCTTCGCCCCTTTTTCAACATCCCCAAACCCGCCAACGTTGTTCGGCATCATGCCCATCAGCTGGGGCGGGACCCGATGCGCAGCAAGCACGTCATCCCTGCTGCTGGCCTTGATGTTGACGAACTCATCTTTGGCAGCCACCTCGCTGATGGGAATCAGCTTGATGCCATCGGCCTTGCCGTTGGGCGCGTAGTAGAAGAGATTCTTGAAATTGCCCACGCCCTTGGACTTGATGAGCTGATCGCGCATTGCCTCGATGTCTTCCTCATGCTGGGCGGGGTCGGTCACGTAGAGGATGAAGCCAGCGTGCGAGCCGTTGGCGTAGTACCGCCGGCGGAACAGCGTGGCCGCCTCGTTGAGCAGGGCCGACTGCACAGCGCCCAGGTACTGCGGCAGGCCGTATACCTCCTGATGAATGTCGGGCTCCCGCAGGTGGAAAACCTGGCCCACCGGGAATTCGTGCTCGTTCTGAAAATCGCTGATCTGGAAATATTGCCCAGCTTCTTTGCCGCGCCGCATGTACTTGCCAAGCGTGTGCTCCAGCCGGAGCAGGCTCCCCACCAGATTGCGCCGGCTTTCCAGATAGCCATTGCCCAGCGTGAGGTAGTCCAAGGCGAAGGCCTGGAAGGCACCGGGCGAAAGATAGGGCGACGGCATCAGCGTGCTGGTCAACACGTTGACCTTGAAGCGTATGGCGGACTCATGATGGGCACCGACGCGCAGCATGCGCGCCAGATCAGCAAAGCTGACAGGCGGCTCATACCAGCGGCCGTTATCCATGCACTCGATGTATTCGAGGATGGAAGCGCGACCGCCCACCACTGGCTCAGGATCGCCAAAGGTGAACATCACAGAGCGCGCGGGGCCTGCGGGCGCGGATTCGGCGGCAGCATCATTGCCGGGCGCTGCGCTGGCCTGGGTGGCTTCGGTCATTCGGATATCTCCACAAAGGATTGCGAGAGCGTGGAGCCGGCGAACTCGGTCCCCTGCTCCAGTGGTTCGTTGGAAAGCGCATTCATGGTTGCCCACGCCAGATCACCGTGGCCGGTCTGCTCCGAACGGCCGCTGCTGTAGGTGATGGAGCGGCCCGTGGGCGTCATCTCCTGCTTGACCGACATGAAGCTGGCGGCCATTTCCTTGTCGTCCTGGTCGAACTCCAGCCGGCCGGCGCGCAGCACGGTCTGGGCCTTGAGCACCAGCAGGATCTTGGCTTCGAGGCTGTAGCGCAGGCCTCGCACGGCGGGAAAGAACTTGCGCACAAGCTGGTAGACGCCCTGCCCCATGCCGGTGGTGTCGATGGTCATCTTCTCGACGTTGAACTGCTGGCAGATGCGCTGGATTTCCGCCGCCTGGTCCTCGTACTCCATCTTGTGCATCTGCTTGCGGTACAGGACGCGGAACTTGCCCCCGGGCTTTTCAGGCGGCGCCAGGACCACCAGCGCGGCCTTGTCGCCGGTATGGCTGGGGTCATATCCAACCCAGACGCCTTTGTGCCCAAAGGGCCGCTGCGTGAAGGCCTTGAAGTCCTTCCATGCCTCCCAGGGGTCCACCATGCCGCGCTGGAGCAGCGACAGCGGAAACACGGCCAGCGCGTCATCCATGAACTGGCACAGGTACAGATTGGCGAAGACAGTGGCGGCCTTGGTGGAGCGCAGGTTCTCGATGTCGAACAAGGTGCAGCCGCCGCGCTCGGCATCCTCGACCGTGACGATGTGGCGCCAGATGCCGTCCGCGCCTCGAAAGCCATTGGCCAGGTGCTCATGGCGCAGGTCGATGTCCAGCTTGCGGTCGGTGATGTGCGAGCCGTTCCACAGCGCGTAGGCCTCATGCTGCAGGCTGGAGGGCGTGCTGAAATACGTCAGGCGCCATTGCTTGTGCGACGACATGCCGCTGGCCACGTTGTTCAGCTCGGTGAAATTCGTGGTCCAGAAATATTCATCAAAGTACAGATTGCCGTGGTAGCTCTGGGCCGTGCGCGAGTTGGTGCCCAGGAAAATCAGCTCGGCCCCATTGGGCAAGATGATGGGATCGCCTGTGAGCGTGACACCAATCTCTTTCTTGACGAAAGCGATGATGTAGTTGCGGAACACATGGGCCTGGTTCTTACTGGCCGACAGGAAAATCTGATTGCGCCCCGTCTGGAGCGCATCAATCAATGCCTCACGGGCAAAGTACCAGGTGGCGCCAATCTGCCGGCTTTTGAGGATCTGCCGGGTTCGCTCCATGGCTGCGCCCCACCAAGTGCGCTGGTAGTCGAACAGCGAATCAAGGAAGGCTTTGCAAAGCACGTCCACCTGCTCGGGCGTGATGGCATTCTTTTCCGGCTTCTTCTTCGGCCCGGCATTGCGCAGCTCGATGTTGGGATTCAGGTCACTTTCGCGGCCCGTCTGCCCATACTTGTCGATACGCGCCAGGCGCTCCATCTGCCGCGTGAGCAGGTCAATTTCCTTGAAGTCGCCGCCGGTTTTCTGGTCTTTGCCGATCAGCGTCACCAGGCGCGACTCCAGCGTGCCAGCCACACGGTCAACGGGCTTGGCCTCTTCCCAGCCATCAGCGCGCGACCAGCCGATCAAGGTGGTGCGCGGCACGCCCAGCCGTTCCGCAATATGCGTGAACTTCCAGCCCATCCAAAACAACGCCCTCGCTTCGCGGCGCACCCCGGCGCCGCCGTCCACGGGACTGGACGGGCCAGCCGGCAAACCTGAGCCCGCCGCAGTGGGCAGGCCATCGAGGCCGAAGGGCAGAGGGTTGTCGGCCTGCTTGGTGGGCTTCTTCGCGGCGGTCTTGGCGGGCGCTTTCTTGGCCGATGCCGCTGCGCGATGCGGCGCCGGCCTGGCGCGTTTTGCAGTGCTGGGCATGGCTGGGAGTTTGTCCCGCGCGCGCGCGAAAAGCAGCATGCAAAAACTGTCACTCGCCCAGCCACAGAGCGCGCTGATTGCTACAAAACTTGCACCGAAAGAACATAGGCACCAGATCAACTCTCACCACTGGCTGCACGCTATGAGCAAGAAATTTTTCCGGGTCGCCACCGAAGGCAAGACGGTGGATGGGCGCGAAATCAAACGCGAATGGATCGAACAGATTGCCAACACCTACAACCGTGCCAAGTACGGCGCGCGGGTCTGGGTGGAGCACCAGCGCAGCGTGTGGCATGACAGCCCATTCAGCGCCCAGGGCGACGTGCTGGAAGTTGAGGCCCGCGAGGTCGAGGACGGGCTGCTGGCCCTGTTCGCAAGCATCAAGCCGCTGGAATCGCTGGTGGCAATGAACCGCCAGGGCAAGAAGATTTACAGCTCCATTGAGGTGGAGCCCAACTTCCAAGGCAAGGGCGAGGCCTATCTGATGGGCCTGGCCGTGACCGACAGCCCAGCCAGTACCGGCTGTGAAGCACTTTCGTTCTCGGCCAAGGACGGCAAGCAGGTCTTCTCGATGTTCATCGAGACGGAGCTGGAATTCAGCGAAGACGATCCCGAGGCAGGGCCGGCCCGAGATGGCGTTGTTGCAAAGCTGCTGGCCAAGTTCAAGCGCCTGTCCGGCCGCCAGGAAACCGGCGAGAAATTCGCGGCGGAAATGACCGAGGCCATGCAGGAGGCCGGCAACGCCATGGAAGCGCTGGACGGCAAGGTATCCAAGTTCGGCACCGAGCAGCAAGACCTGCGCAAGAAGCTGGAGGAACACCTGGAGGCCTTCGCCAAGTTCCGCGAGAAGGTCGAGAAAACCGACAGCAACCCCAACAAGCGACCGCTGAACACCGGGGGCGCCGGCTACGAGAAGGCCGACTGCTGACCCCTGGCCAGCCCACTACACCAGACCGAGGAAACCGACATGCAAAAGCTCACCCGCCAGCAATACAACCAGTTCTTGAAGGACCAGGCCCAGCTCAATGGCGTTGAAAGCGCCGCCGAGAAGTTCGCCATCGAGCCCAGCGTGCAGCAGCGCCTGGAAACCAAGATCCAAGAATCCAGCGAGCTGCTCAAGCGCATCAACATCGTGCCGGTCACGGAAATGGAAGGCGAAAAGCTCTACCTGGGCGTGACCGGGCCGATTGCCAGCCGCACCAACACGCAAACCAAGGACCGCCAGACCCGGGATGTGAAGGCCATCGACGGCACGAAATACCGCTGCGAAAAGACCAACTACGACACCCACACGCGCTACCAGACCCTGGACATGTGGGCGAAGTTCAAGGACTTCCAGCCGCGCCTGTCCCGCAGCATCTACGAACGCTGCGCCCTGGATCGCATCATGGTGGGCTGGAACGGCACCAGCGTGGCCGCAGACACCGACCTGGTAGCCAACCCGCTGCTGCAGGATGTGAACATCGGCTGGCTGCAGCAGCTGCGCAATACAGCGCCGGAGCGTGTGCTGCATGAAGTCGTTCAAGGCAGCGGAAAGGTCAAGGTCGGCCACAGCGCTGGCAATGACTTCAAGACCCTCGATGGTCTGGTCTACGACGCCTACAAAACGCTGCTGGACCCCTGGCATGCCGAAGCCGCGGATCTGGTGGCGATCACAGGCCGCGACCTGATGCACGACAAGCTGTTCCCGCTGGTCGATGGCCAGAAGGCGCCCACCGAGATCCTGGCGGCCAGCATCGTTGCGAGCCAGGCCCGGCTGGGGCGCCTGGCGGCCAACGCCGTGCCGTTCTTCCGTCCCAATGCCATCCTGATCACCAGCTGGTCCAACCTGTCCATCTACTACCAGGAAGGCGGGCGCCGCCGGTCGATTCTGGACAACCCGAAGCGCGACCGGGTGGAGACCTACGAAAGCTCCAACGATGCTTTCGTCATCGAAGACCTGGGCAAGGCCGTGCTGATCGAAAACATCGAGATCGAGCCCGAAGCCTGATAGCAGCCAGCGCGCCGGCTCTGAACGGGCCGGCGCCACACCAGCGGGGAACCCATGAACCAATCACCAGCCCAGCGGCACCGCTTGCGCGTGCTGGCGGCCAAGCAAGCCCAGCAAGCGGCCGATGCCGGCGCGCACGGCGAGGCCACAGGCTCGGCCTATGAAATGCAGCTGACGCAGCTGCACCAGTTCCGCCTGCGGCTGAAGGACGTGCAAAGCCTGGAGCGGCGTGCCGAGATGAAGCGCACCATGCTGCCCGAGTTTGACGACTACATCGACGCGGTACTGCAGGCCGCGCCGGGCGTGCAGGACGACGTGCTGGCCACGGTCCTGCTGTGGAGCCTGGATGCAGGGATGTATGACCGAGGCCTGGCGCTCGCCAGCTACGCGCTGGAGCACGGGCTCAAGATGCCCGACAGATTCGAGCGGCCAGTGCAGACCATCGTGATCGATGAGGTAGGCGAGGCCGTGATGGCGGGCCGGCTGGCCGGCAAGGACGCCGTGCGCATCACGGCCGAGGTCATCGCCATGACCGATGGACTGGATGCACACGACCAGGCCCGCGCCAAGCTCTACAAGGCCGCCGGCTGGGCGCTGCTGGGCAAGACATCGAGCAGCGATGTGGACATGGAGTCCCGTCCCATCACCGCATGCCGCAAGGCCATGCCGCTGCTCAAGCGCGCCTTCGAGCTGGACACCCGTACCGGCGTGAAAAAGGACATCGAGCGGCTGGAGCGCCGCCTCAAGAAAGAGGCATAGCTCCAACCGCCGAAACCGAGCGTACCCCGCGCCCGTGGCGGCCCCAGGGCAAGGACAGCTGACACAGCACCGTCCAACGCCCTGGGCCACCGCCACACCTCAACACCGGAGCCTGCATGTTTGTATCCAACGTCAATCCACCGAACCAGAAGCCAACGGGCACCGTTGCCGGCGATGGCTGGTGGCCCGATGTGGATGCCGACCGCATGCTCAAGGAATGCCGCTTTGACGCGACCGTGACCACCGAGCGATTGCGCCAGGCCGTGGTGCTGGCCGTGGCCGACATCACGGGGCAGCTGGAAGCCTGGCGGGCCGAGCAGGTGGCCGCCGGCCATGACGCCCTGGACAAGGTGCCAGCGCGCCAGGTGGACGGCAAGAGCGTCAAGCCGGCGCAGTTCCTGCGGGCCGTGCAAAGCCATGTGCAGGCCGAGCTGGCAGAGGCCTACCGCGATCTGGACACCCTGCCGAACGGAGAGGGCAAGGAAGGGCGAGTGCTGTCCCGCCTGGAGATCCGCGTGGACACATTCCAGCGGAACCTGCGCAACGCCATCGCGGATCTGCGCGGCCGGCGGCGAACCATCGTGGAGCTGATCTGAGATGGCCACACCCGAAAACATGCAGCAGGGGCTCGCTGTGCGCGCGCACGCGCATGACACGCTGGACGGACTCGTATGGCGCCATCTGGGTGCCACAGGCGGAAACGTGGAGGCCACCTTGGCCGCCAATCCGGGTCTGGGTCGGTTTGCAGACGACTTGCCAGAGGGGCACCTGGTGCGCCTCGTCACCGCGCCGGCACCGACCCGCCAGCGCGTTTACCTGTGGGACTGAGAGAGGGAGAAAACAGTGGCAGACAGCATCGAGAAAGTCGCCATCATCGGCGGCAAGACGGCAACCTACGGTGGCGCCATCAGCGCCGTGGTCAGCGGTCTGACGATTTCCGAAATCGGCGTCATCGTGGGCATCATCGTCGGCGTGGTGGGTCTGCTGCTGGGCCAGTATTGGCAATGGCGCAAGGACCGGCGCGAAGAACGCGCGCTCACCGCCTGGCTGGAAAACGAGGCCGGTGGGGAGACCGTCCTATGAAGTGGCCCAGCAACATCAAGATTGCTGCAGGAGCCTCGGCGGTGGCCGTGGGGGTGGCTGGTCTGCTGGCTCAGTTCCTGCCCGTGGAGGAAGGCCGCAGGCTGGGCGCATACCGCGACCCCATAGGCATTCCCACCATCTGCGAAGGGTGGACCCGTGGCGTGCAGATGGGCGACCGCGCCACGCAGGCTGAATGCGACCTGCTGACCCGCCAGGGCATACAGGAGGCCTGGGAAGTCTTCGAGCGCTGGGTGCCGGCCCATGTGCGCAATGGCATGCCTGACCAGACCCTGGCCGCCTTCCTGAGCTTCATCTACAACGTGGGGCCAGGGCAGGCCGGCAGCAAAGACGGCTTTGTGTGGCTCAAGAGCGGCCGGCATTCCACCATGCTGCTGCGCCTGCAGGCCGGCGATGTGCGCGCCGCGTGCGAGCAACTGCCGGCGTGGGTCACTGCCGCAGGCATTCGCCTGCGCGGCCTGGAGCTGCGCAGAGGGCGCGAAATGGCGATGTGCCTGGAGGCCCTATGAACCACCAACGCGGAGTGATGCAATCCGCTGTGCTGTGGGCTGGGGTACTGGTTGCTGTGGCGGCTGCACTGAGCGTGCAGCAGCTGCGCATCAGCCACCTCAAGGCCCAGCAAGCGCAAACCTTGCAGGGCCTGGCAGAGAAGACAGCAAAGGCCCAGACCGAAATCACCCGCTACATCGAGGCCGTGGGCCGCTATGACAGGCAGACCCGGCAGGCGATGGAAGAACAGGAAAGGAAAGCCCGTGAGGAAAATGAGGCCCTGGGCCGCGTTGCTGATGCTGAACGCGCTGGCCGGCTGCGCAGCGACAGGCTCCTTGAACAGCGCACCCGTGATTTCCAAAGCATGGCCCGAAGTGCCGCCACTGCCGCAGAGCGCGAGGCAACTGCCGACGCCATCGGAGTGCTTGCCGACGTGCTCGGACGCGCTGATGAGCGAGCGGGAGTCCTGGCGTCAACAGCTGACCAGGCCCGCGTCAGAGGCGCAGCCTGCGAGCGCGCATTCGACGCGGTAGCGCAGCGCATCAACGCAGGCCCGCAGGCCGTGGCGCAGGAACACCAGCATGTGGAAACTCGATAGCCTGCGCCGCCTCATCCTGCAGGCCGTGCCGAAGCTCGCCGAGAACCCCGAGAACCTGATCGTGCGCGCGGCCGGCGGCCAGGTGCTGGCCACCGGGGCAGATAGCCTGTCCTATGAATACCTGTACACGGCAGAAATCACCGTGCTGGACTATGCCGGGCACGCCGATGCCCTGTTCGTGCCCCTGGTGGCCTGGCTGCGCGTCAACCAGTCCGACGCCCTGGACAACGCGGAGAAGCGCCAGAAGGCGCTGCTCTTCGATGTCGAGCAGCTCAACGACACCGCCGCAGATGTCGGCATCCGCGTGCCACTGCGCGAAGCCGTCATAGTCAAACCGGACCCGGACCACCCCACGCGCTACAGCGCGACGCACCCGAAGGAACCGTGCCACCCGGGCGGCAACTGCGTGGCCGAGCACTGGGAGCTGTACCTCAAGGATCAGAAGCTGTGCGAATGGGACATCGACGCCCCGCCAGAGCGCACGCGGTTTGAGATGTAGCCATGGCGGATATGCGCGCGCTTGAACTGTGGGCCGAGTCGCTGCTGGCCAAGCTCGCGCCGGCAGCGCGCCGCCGCCTGCTGCTGGACCTGGCGCGGCAGCTGCGCGCCCGCAACAGCCAGCGCATGGCCAGCCAGCAGACGCCGGACGGCGAGAAATGGGAACCCCGCAAGGCCCAGGGCGACGGCCTGCGAAACAAGCGCGCCCAGATCCGCGCCCGCGCAAAAGCCCGCCGCCCCTTGTTCGCCAAGCTGCGCATGCAGCGTTGGCTCAAGGCCAAGGCTCAGGGCGATGCGGCCGTTGTGCAATTCGCAGGCCGTGCAGATCGCATCGCCCGCGTGCATCATTACGGCGAGCAGGACCGCGTGGCCAAGAACGGCCCCATGTACGACTACCCCGAACGGCAGCTGCTGGGCATCCCTGCCGAAGACGCCGACCTGCTGCGCGACGTCATCCTGCGACACCTGCACCCCTGATTTCTGTCATGTTGGCAGCCACAGCACGCGCTGCTGGGCTTCGCGCGTGCGCGGCGGCACGATGGCCGCATGACCGAAACACCGCAGCAAGAAAGCCCCTACGAGCTGATGCGGCGCCTGGAGAATCTGGTGCGCCGTGGAACCGTGGCCGAGGTCCGCGCCAAGCCGCTGAGCGTGCGCATGCGCTGCGGAGACAACACCACCGACTGGCTGCAGGTGCAGTGCCTGCGCGCCGGTACGCAGGGTTCAACCTTCTGGGCGCCGGAGGTCGGCGAGCAGGGTCTGGTGCTGAGCGTAGGCGGCGACATGGGCCAGGGCGTGGCCCTGCTGGGCCTGTACAGCGAAGCGATGGCGCAGCCGAGTGATGGCGCGGCGCATATCAAGCTCAACAAAGACAACACAGATTTCATCCGCTACGAGAACGGGACTTTGAAACTCTGCATCGGGCCGGCATCAGTGACCATTTCCCGCGAGAGCGTCCGCATCAGCACAGCGGCCGCGTGGCTCAACATAGGCCCGACGGTGGAGGCCAGTCCGGATGTGCTTGCAGCCGGGATAAGTCTGGTGCATCACGTCCATGGCGGAGTCACCAAGGGATTCAGCACCACGGAGGGGCCGCAATGATGAGCCGAACTACCGGCCGGCGCATCGGCCTTGTAGAACACCTGGTGCAGTCCATAGGCGACATCCTGAGCACGCCCATCGGAAGCAGGATTGCGCGGCGCTCTTACGGATCGCTGCTGCCGATGCTGATCGACCAGCCCGACCATCTGCAAACCGAAGCCCGGATGTATGCGGCTATCGCTTCGGCCCTGATGCGCTGGGAGCCAAGGCTGTCCATCAGTCGGCTGCGCATTGTGCGGGATACCAAAGCACCAGGCCGCGCCCAACTGGTCATTGATGGCGCGCTGCTTACAGACTATGCGCGCCACGCAAAGCCGCTGAGCCTGACCGTGGATATAGGCACAACGGGGGGCGCATGACCGACCTGGCCACCCTCCCCGCCCCGCAGATCATCGAGCCGCTGGACTTCGAGCAGATACTGGCCGACCTCAAGGCCGACATACTGGACCGCGCGCCAGAGCTGGCCGAAGTCCTGGCGCTCGAATCCGATCCCATCGTCAAGCTGCTGGAGGCCTGCGCCTACCGTGAGCTGCTGTACCGCGCCCGCGTCAACGATGCCGCCCGCGCCCACCTGCTGGCATTTGCCACGGGCGGCGACCTCGACCACCTGGCCGCGCAGTACGGCGTGACCCGCCAGGATGGCGAAGCCGACGATCGCCTGCGCACCCGCCTGCAGCTGCGCATCGCCGCCCTGGCCGGCCAGGGCACGCGCGAGCACTACGAATTCCACGCCCTTACGGCCTCGCCCCTGGTGCGCTCCGTGCGGGCCAGCCAGCAGACCCCGGGCAGCGTGCTCGTCATGCTGTGGGTCACCGACCAGACGCAAGCCCAGGCTGTGCGACAGCTGGTGTCCCAGACCCTGAACGCCGACAACGCCCGCATGCTGGGCGTGCCCGTCAACGTGGCCGTGGCCGTGCCGCGCGCCATTGACATCACCGCGCGCATCACCCGCACGCGCACCGCGCCGGCCGGCCTGCTGCAGCAGCTGCAGGCGCGCCTGCAGGCGGCCTTTGCGGGCATGGCCAGCCTGGACGGCAGCGTGGCGCGCAGCTACATCACCACGCTGCTGCACGTCGATGGCGTGCACGCCGTGGACTACCCGGACAACGCCCGGCCCGCGCCCATCACGCCCATCGCCGCCGGCGAATTCCCGGCCCTGGGCGCCGTGGACCTGATCGACGCAGGGGTGGCCTGATGGACGCGCGCCGCAGCATCCTGCCCCCGGCATCCACCAGCCTGGAGCGCGTGATAGACACCACGCTGCCGCGCGATTGGGGCGCCATGGCCGACGCGGCCGAGCCGGCCAGCACCGCCCAGCACCCTGCCCTGCTGCCCTGGCTGGCCCAGCAGTGGCAGTTGGGGCAATTCGAGCGCTATTTTTCCGACCCGCGCGAGCTGCTGGCCAAGGGCCTGCCCTGGCTGCGCGAGCGAGGCAGCGCCGCCGCCGTGCGCCGCGCGCTGGCCTGGCAGGGCTATGTGAGCGTGACGCTGGAAGAGGACGGCGCCCGCCTGCACATCAACCCTGGCCGTGAAGTCAGCAATGCCGATATCGCGCGCATGGCCCATGTTGTGCGGGCCAGCATCCCGCTGCACGTCCATTTCTACCGGGTGTTCTATCGCTTCGATTTGCGCGCCCTGCGCTGGGATCGCGCGCCCAAGCTGGACGGCGCCCTGTGGGACAACGACAGCGGCACGCCCGTGGACGTGGGCGAGGGTGAGCCGCCCGTCATCGGCAGCCAAGGCCGCATCAACCAGTCCCAGGCCCAGCGCCCCAACCTCACCCCGCTGCGCAGCGCCGACCACCAGCACACCAGCGGCCGCATGCGCCGCGCTGACCAGCTGCGCCTGGATGTGTGGCGCTGGGACGGCCGCATGCAGCGCCTGCCGGCCGGGGGGCAGCTGCAGCACACGCCGGGCCAGACCGCACCACATGTCCCGCATCAACCCCTGAGTGCCTACGGCGAGGCCTGGGCGTCCAGCGCAGACGCACGGCCCAGCCAATCGCCAGTGGCCACCAGCCACTGGACTGCCGGCGCCGCCCGGCCCCGCGTGGCGCCTGCCCGGGGCTGGACGGGCCGCTGGGACGGCGACCGCTGGCAGCAATCGAACATCCACGGCAAGACCACCGAATCCACCGAATAGACGGAGTACCGCATGCAAACACTGCAAGACGCCGGCCGCATTGCCCTGGCCAAATCCCTGGCCGCCATGCCCTGCCATATCGCATGGGGCCGCGGCGATGGCCAGTGGCAAGTCGCCCCCGCCAACCCCACCGACCGCACCGCACTGCGCGACGAAATAGGCCGCCGCACCGTGGTGGACGTGGGCTATGCCCGCCCTGGCACCTTGGCAGACCACGATATCGAGCTGCCCGGCCCCATCTACTACAAGACCAGCGCCGAGCCCACGCCCTACCTGGTGCTGCGCACCACCTTTGCCTTTGCCGACGCCGAAGGCGAAACCGTGCGCGAATGCGGCGTGTTCTTCGGCACCGTGGCAAAGCCTGACGTGCCGGCCGGCAAACGCTATCTCACGCCCGGCGAGATCGAGAACCCAGGCACCGTGTATTGCCTGGAGAACCGGCCGCCCGTGCTGCGCAGCGGCACGACCAAGGCCACGGAAGAAATCGTCATTCCCCTGTGAGCCGCGCATGACCAGCTACAACCGATTCGACCCCGCCAAGGGCTACACAGAGCACATCTTCCACGCCGACCGCGTGGCGCAGTCGGCCGAGCCGAACGAGATGCAGGCCCAGGCCAACTACCGCCTGCGCCGCGTGGCCGATGTGCTGTTTTCCAACGGCGATATCACGGCCGGCGCGCGCTGCACCGTGGACCCCGAAACCGGCGCCTGCCAGCTGGAGGCCGGCAGCGTCTACATCCACGGCGCCGTGCATGACGTGGCCGCCGCAGCGCTGCAGATCGCCACCCAAGGCACCGTGCATGTGGGCGTGCTGTACTCCACGCGCATCGTCACCGCCGAGGAAGACCCCAGCCTCTACAACCCCGCCGTGGGCACCAGCGGCTATGGCGAGCCCGGCGCCGACCGCATCAAGGTGTCCGTGGTCTGGGGCCTGCAGGGCCAGGGCGCGGGCGACTTCTACCCCGTGTGGACCGTTGAAGATGGCATCGTCAAGCCGCGCGAGCCCGCGCCCCAGCTCAACGCCGTCACTCAGGCCATCCGCCGCTATGACGAGCGCAGCACGGGCGGCACCTACGCCGTGCGCGGCCTGCTCACCATCCAGCTGCCTGATGATGAGGAGGGCAACCAGGTCTATGCCGTCACGGCCGGTGCGGCGCAAGTCGTGGGCGCGGCCATCGAGGTGCCTGCTGACCGCCGCCTGATCTACAAGGCTCAGCCCAACATGGCCCAGGTGAGCAGCGAGCCCCACGGCAGCACCACCGAGGCCCAGCAGCATGTGACTTTCGACCGCTGGCCCGTACTGGAGCCGGCCACCGTGCGCGTCACGCGACGCAAGACCGCCCAGGTGGTGCACGGCAGTTTCGTGGGCGCGGCCGACCCGCTGCCCGATGGCAGCGTGATCCGCATCAACAGCGTCACCCAGGGCGCCAAGACCTTCACGCCCGACGTGGACTACAAGCTCACGGCCCAACAGGTGGACTGGAGCCCGACCGGCGCCGAGCCCACGCCGGGCAGCAGCTACAACGTGACCTATGAGTACATCAGCACCGAAGCCGTGCTCAACCAGACGCCGCGCGGCTTTGACGTGAGTGGCGCCCTGGTCGGTTCGCTGATCCTTGTGGACTACCGCTTTGCACTGCGCCGCATTGACCGCATCGTCATGGACGGTGAAGGCCTCATCAACGTGGTCAAGGGCATCCCCGCCACCTGGCAACCTGTCCCCCCGGCTGTGCCCGACAGCATGCTGGCCCTGGGCAGCATCTACCAGACCTGGGAAGCGGACACGCGCCGCACGGAATCCGACAGCGTGCGCATGGTGCCCATGGCCACCCTGGTGGACTATCGGCGCCGCATGGATGACATCGAGATGGACCTGGCCGAGCTGCGCCTGGCCACCGACACCGCAGGCCGGTACAGCGGGCTGAAAAAGGGCTACTTCGCCGACCCGATGAAGGATGACAGCATGCGCGACCAGGGCATCGAGCAGACCGCCCTGGTCACGGGCGGCGCCCTGCAGCTGTACGAAGCCGAGGCCGCCCACATGCTGGGCGACGGGCGTACTACCCACGCGCTCGAATACAGCCTGGTGCCCGTCATCCGGCAAACCAGCGTCAGCCGCTCCATGCTCGTCAACGGTCTGGCCGTGGCCGGCGACATGCCCGCCACCGTGACCCTGATTCCGGCCGTGGACCGCTGGGAGCACCCGCAAGAGCTGCGCTATCCGAAAGAGGTGATCCTGAATTTCGGGCATGACGTCAACCCATTGACGTGGATGACAGAGGGCAACATCAAGCCCGGCGTGAACCCGGATTTGATCGACACCAGCGGCATCACGCTGCGCACCATCGACGTGGCTTTCGAGATTGCCGGTTTCCGCCCGATGGAGCCGCTGAAGGCCGTGCGCTTCGATGGCCAGCCCGTGGCCGCCACGCCGGCCGCTGGCGGCAGCCTGGTGGCGGATGCACAAGGCGTGCTGCACGGCAAATTCACCATTCCTGCAGGTATTCCAGTGGGTGCGAAAACCGTGGAATTGGAAGGCGAGCAGGGAACCATAGGGCGCGCGCAATTCGTGGGCGCCGCATCCGTAAAACTGTATGTGCAAGCAACGGCAAACCTCGCCTGGGGCGCCCGTTCTGCCGTCCACACGACCCTCACCTATGTCATCTAGCACCATCGTCCAAACCGTCACCCCTGCCGCCGCTTTGCAGTGCGCGGGCCTGGATCTGCACTTTGCCGCCGTGGGCGGTCCCGTCATCGTCGTGCTGTCCGAGCTGGACGATGCTGGCATGCCCGGTATAGCTGCCGTGGTCCGGCGCCTGGAGCCCGCGCAGATCAATGTGGCCGGTCTGGCCACGCGCGTGACGTGGCCGGCGCCCGTGCTGATGCGCGCCAGGACGGGCTATGCCATCAGCGTTTCGGCGGCAGATACGCAGACCGCGCTGGAAGTGGCCCAGGTGGGCGAGGCCAGCCAGGGCGGCGGCGGCTGGGTCACAGCGGCACAGGCCGAAGTGGGCCAGATGTTGGAAATCAATGCCTCGGCCATCGTCACGCGGCACACCAACCGCATGCTGCGCTTTGAGCTGCTGGCCGTGCAGTACACCGCCAACAGCAAAACCGTCACACTGGGCACGCAAGCCGTGGCCAATGCCACCTCGCTGATGCTCAACGCGGGCGCATCGCAGCCCGAGCCCACCGCCCGCATCAGCTACGCGCTGGAACTGCTGGACGCTGGCGGCGCCCTGCAGCAGACCATCGAGGCAGACGTGGGCCAGCCCGTCAAGCTTTCGGCGGCCCACAACGGCAGCGTGCGCGTACGCGCCACCCTGCGCGTGGGCGACAACGGCCTGGGCGCCGTGCTCGACGCCGCCCCCTTGCTGCTGGTCGGAAGCCTGCTCAACGCTGGCACCTACATCACGCCCAGCATTGCGACAGCGGGCGGCACGGATCTGCGCGTCCTGTTCGTGGGCGACATTCCGGCCGGCGCGGCCGTGGCCGTCCACATGCAGCTGGCCGCAAGCCAGCAATGGCAGGAAGTGCCCTACCTGTCCAGCAGCCAGCAGACGGCTGGCTCCATCGAAATCACGCACCGGCTGCAGGGCATCAACACCACCAGTCTGCGCCTGCGGCTCACCCTCACCGGCACCACCACGGCCCGGCCCAAGGTGCGCGATTTGCGCGCCGTCATCCTGTG
Source organism: Delftia sp. ZNC0008 (assembly GCF_000799035.1). NCBI lineage: Bacteria > Pseudomonadati > Pseudomonadota > Betaproteobacteria > Burkholderiales > Comamonadaceae > Delftia > Delftia sp. ZNC0008. The sequence goes on along the minus strand of NZ_JTKZ01000621.1, from coordinate 8,460 downwards.
AGCGAGGCCCCATGAGCGACAACAGCATTGCAACCGGGCAGGGCCAGACCGAGCACCTGGGCCTGCCACTGCCAGGCAGTACGCTGGAGGTGGATCTGCCAAAGCTCATCCACGCGCTGGAAATCATCGACGAGGAAGTGGCCCGGCGCGCCGTCTCCCAGCAGGTGGCGGACAGCCTGGACCTCATCCGCCTGGCCATCAACGACATGGGCGCGACCAAGGTCGAAAAGGTCAACACCAAGACCGGCAAGACCATCGTGCTCAAGCCCGAAGACATGGCCCTGGGCCCCGCCAACGGCCCATCAAAAACCGTCATCACCTATGACGGCTCGGGCCGCGTCTCCACCGTCGTGGAAACCGTGGACGGACAGCTGGCCACCACCACCGTGGCCTACAACGCAGACGGCACGGTCAACACCGTGACCACCAACTACAGGGGCCGCACGCGCACCGAAACCATGGCCTATGTGGCCGGGCGCGTCAGCGGCAGCAACGCATCGGAGGTGCAGGCATGAGCAGCATGGAGATGGTCATCAGCAGTGACCTGGTGCGCGCCCGCGCGGAAATCACGGCGCTGAATCAAAGTCTGGCAGCTGCCCGGGTAGAAATCGCCACCGTGGACAATCGCGTGCAGTGGGTGAGCAGCCAAGTGGCCAATACCGGAGCGGTAAAGAGCGTGCAGCGCGGGGTTGTGTCGATGAGTGGGGAAACGTCTTCGGGCAGTAATCCTGTAATTGTGAATGTGAGCCCTGTAACGATGGAGCGAGCATCGCTTCACTTTATTGGCGGTGCGGCATTTGTCAGCAACGGATACGGGCGATTTGCCTACGCGAAGCTCATCAACAGTAGTCAAATACAGTTTGATTGGGGAAATCAGGTTATTAACGCGACAAATATTTTGGTGTCTTGGGAGTTGGTGGAGTACAAATGATGGCCGCCTATTTCTATGCCCAACTGAATGCATCTGGCGTGGCTGTGGCGCTGACGCAAGTCCACGAGGAAATCACCGCTGCCGACATGCACCGCCTGCCCCAATACGACACGAGCGTGCTGGGCCGCCGCTGGACTGGCGCCAAATGGGTGGACGTGCCACCGCCCAAGATCAGCCGGCGCATCACGCCGCTGGCGTTTCGCCGCCGCTTCACCGCCATCGAGCGCGCCGCCATCGAATGGGCGGCCGTGGACCGCGCAGAGGCCGGCACCATGGAGCGCATGCAGGCCGCCCAGCTGCGCAGCACGTTGAAGGACCAGGAGCTGGCCAGCTTCATCGACTTGGACGACCCGGACGTGGCGGCCGGCGTGCAGCTGCTGGAAGCCGTGGGCCTGATCGAAGATGGCCGCGCGCTGCAGATCACGGACACGCCGCCGCGCCCTGACGAGCTGCCGACCTGACCTGGCCGCGCCAACTGCGCCCTCACCGCAAGCCCGCCACTCGGCGGGCTTTGTCTTTGTGTCGCACGCCCAGCGACAGCGGCCATTTCTGGCTATTGCGGCTGTTGCCGAGCACCATAGGCTCATCTCGCGCGAGCCGCGCACCAGCAACAAACCCAGGGGCTCAAACAATGGCCACAGCAAGCTTTCACCACGGCGTGCGCGTCACGGAATTGACCGCAGGCGCAACAGCGTTGCGCATCGTCTCCACGGCAGTGATCGGCATGGTTGCCACCGCCAATGATGCAGACGCAGAATTTTTTCCACTCGACACCCCAGTGTTGGTGACGGATGTTCGGCGCGCGCTGGAGAAAGCCGGCACCAAGGGAACGCTGGCTCCGTCACTGGAAGCCATCGAACAGCAGTGCCGTCCTGCAATGATCATCGTGCGCGTCGCTGATGGCGAAGGGGACACCGAAGAGGAACGCCAGGCCGACCAGATCAGCAAGGCCGTGGGCGACTACCGGAACGGCAAGCGCACGGGCGCCCAGGCCCTGCTGGATGCCCAGGCGAACCTGGGCGTGAAGCCGCGCATTTTGGGGGCGCCTGGTCTGGATGCAAAGCCTGTGGCAGAGGCCTTGACGGCCATCGGCGAGAAGCTGCGCGGCATGGTCTATGCCACCGCTTGGGAGTGTGAAGACGTGAGCGCTGCCCTGCTCTACCAGAACAGTTTCGGCAAGCGCGAAACCATGATCATCTGGCCCGACTACACGCGCTGGAGCACGGTCCAAAACAAGGGCATCGTTACCCCCGCCACCGCATACGCGCTCGGACTGCGCGCGCGAATCGATGAAGAACAGGGATGGCACAAGAGCCTATCCAATGTTCCGCTCAATGGCCCCACTGGAATCAGCAAAAGCGTGTATTGGGACTTGCAAGGTACGGATACCGATGCGGACCTGCTCAATGCGGGAAAAGTTACAACGCTGATCCATCAACAGGGCTTCCGCTTCTGGGGCAATCGAACCTGCAGCACCGAGCAAAACTTTGCCTTCGAGACTGCAACCCGCACGGCGCACATCCTTGCTGACACCATGGTGGACGGGCATTTCGAGTACACCGACAAGCCCATGCATCCATCAATGGTGCGGGACATCATCGAGGGCATCAACTCGCGGTTTCGCACGCTGCGCGCGCAGGGCTACATCCTGGGAGGTGAGTGCTGGTATGACGAGACGGTCAACAGCACGGAAACGCTCAAGACCGGAAAGCTCGTCATCGACTACGACTACACGCCCGTGCCACCGCTGGAAGACCTGGGATTCCGCCAGCGCATCACGGACAAGTACTACCTCGATTTCGCAAACCGCATTTCCGTCGGCTTGTAAGCACAGGAGCAAAACATGGCACTGCCACGCAAATTGATCAACTTCGCATTGTTCGTGGACGGCGTGAGCTATCGCGGCGAAGTCCCCGAAGTGAAGCTGCCCGAGCTGTCCCGCAAGCTGGAGGACTATCGAGCCGGCGGCATGGATGGCGAGATCGCCCTGGACATGGGCCAGGAAAAGATGGAAGCCGAGATCAAGGGCGCCGGTTTCCTCGATGGCCTGTCCGCCAAATGGGGCTCGCGCCGCCACGATGCCGTGATGCTGCGCTTTGCTGGCTCCCTTGCGCGCGACGACTCCGAAGGTTCACAGGCCTGCGAGGCCATCATGCGCGGCCGGCTGGCCAAGCTGGACAACGGTAGCCAGAAGGCCGGCGACATGACCGAGCAGAACTACACGTATGCGCTGAGCTACTACAAGCTGACTGTGGGCGGCCGCGTGCTTTTCGAGATCGACATCGTGAACATGGTCTGCATCGTGGACGGCCAGGATCTCATGGCCAGCGTGCGCGCTGATCTGGGCATCTGACGCCACAACCAGGCAACCACCTGCGGGCGGCGCCGCCCAACCCGGCCCGCCCGCTCCTTTTTGAATTTCACGCGGGAAACACAACATGACAGGCAAGACCGAAGCTACCGACAAGCCGCAAGCTGCGACACAAAACACCGTGGGCGGACGCCCTTGTGTCACCGTGACGCTGGAAACGCCCATCAAGCGCGAGGGCGGCGACCTGGCAAAAATCCAGATCATCAAGCCGCAGACCGGCGACCTGCGCGGCGTCTCCCTGGTGGAACTCATGCAGATGAACACCGATGCCATCGTCAAGGTGCTGCCCCGTGTGTCGCATCCCAGCATCGTTCCCCATGAAGTCAAGGACATGGACATTACCGATGTCCTGCAGGTCGGAACGGAGCTGGTGAATTTTTTGCTGCCTGCATCGGCCAGGGATCAAGCGGGCGTGTAGAGGACTACATGACCGACCTGGCCATGGTGTTCCACTGGCCGCCGTCTGCCATGTATGCCATGGAGATGGACGAACTGATCGACTGGCGAGAGCGCGCCGTCAAGCGTTGGAACGAAGTGCACGCGCCCCCAAATAAATAGCAGCAGGAGAACGCCGTGGACAGGCTCCGCCTCGAAGTCATCATGAGCGCGGTGGACCGCGTGACCGGGCCGCTGCGGCGCGTGGTTTCTGGCAGCTCGGCCACGTCGCGCGCGCTCAAGACCCTGCGCGACAACTACAAGCAGCTGGAGGCCCAGCAGGGCCTTATCAAGAATTTCCGCAACGCCCACAAGGCATCCGCCACGCTGACCGGCGAACTGGCCGCGCAGCGCGCAAAGGTGCGGGCGCTCGCGGCAGAGCATGCAGCGGCCGGCAACGTGACGGCAGCGATGTCGCGCCAGATGGCCCAGGCCCAGGCCAGGGCGCGCGAACTGAAAGACCGATTCGCCCAGCAGCAGGCCGCATTGCAGGGGCTGCGCGACCGCATGGGCCAGGCGGGAATGTCCACCACGGGCCTGGCCGCCAAGGAACGCAGTTTGCGTGCCGACATGGAGCGCACCACGGCCGCCATGGCTGCACAGAAGACGCGCCTGCAGGCGCTGACCGATGCCCGGCAACGCGCTGGCCGCATGGCAGCCCGGGGCGCCGGCATGGCGGCGGCCGGCATGGGCAGCTACTACGCCACCAGCCGCGCCGCCCATGCGGCCACCGGCCTGATGGGGCAAAGTCGCACTGCTGAAAGCGAAGCAATCCGTATCCGCGCACTTGGCCTTGATGAATCAGAATCTCGCAAAGCGATTGATTTCGCGCGTGCTTTCAAGAGCTTTGGGACAAGCTCGCTAGAAAATCTTGAGTTAATGGCGGATGCGATAACCGTCTTTAATGATAGACACCATGCAGAAGAGGTAATGCCAACGCTGGCGAAAATGAAATTCGCAAATGAGGCAACCTTTGGAGAAGAAAGAGGCGCGGAAAACACAAGGCATTTCATGGATATGATGAAAGTCATTGAAATGCGCGGAGGTGCAAACAGCCAAGAAGATTTCGCCCGAAACGCAAACATGGTGCAGCAGGTCATCACGGCCACAAGAGGAAGAGTGGGTGCGGCTGATTGGATGCATGTCATCAAGCGAGGGAAGCTCGCTGCCAAGGGCTTTGATGAAAAAGAGTTTTACTATCGCTTGGAGCCTTTGGTGCAGGAAATGGGGGGGGATGCCGTTGGAACAGGTTTGACTGCTGCATATCAAAACCTGTACCAAGGTAGAACCACGAAACGTGCTGTTCAAAATTTGGCGAGTCTAGGGCTAATTGGCGATCAAAGTAAAGTCAAACATGACAAAGTGGGGCAGGAGTCTCAGCTGAACCCAGGGGCCTTAAAGGGCGCGGAAATATTCAGGCGAAGTCAATTTGAATGGATGGAAACTGTACTAATTCCAGCGCTTAAAAAGAAGGGCATCACCTCTGAACAGGGAATAATAGATTCTATAGGCAGTATTTTTTCAAACACCAATGCTGGTAGCTTGATGGCAACGATGTACCAGCAGAGGGAAATGATTAATAAGAGCTATGCTCTAAACGCGAGTGCAGCAGATATCAATACGTTGCACGGAATGGCAAAGGAAGGGCCGCGCGGCAAGGAAATCGACTTCGAAAAGCGCCGCGACGACCTCTATCTGCGCATGGGCGAGGCCGCCCTTCCCCTGTACGTCCAGCTGCTGGAAAAGGTCACGGCGGTGACCGAGGCGGTATCCAACTTCGCGCAGGCGCACCCCGGCCTGACCAAGGCAGTGATGTACACGGGCGCCGCATTTCTGGGCATGGGTGCCGTCCTGACGGCCTTGCTCATCCCTCTGGGACTGCTGCTGGCCAAAGGCGCCCTGGTGCGCTTCCTGTTTGCCCGCATGTTCGGCGGAGCTACGGCTGCTGCAGTCGGTGGCAGGCTGCTGGCTCGGATCTGGTCAATGATGACCGGCGCCATGGCCAGGATGGCGCCTTGGGTTTCTGCGGTGGGGCGTGGTCTGGCATGGGTCGCCGGCATCATCCGCACGGCATTGGTTTGGGCCGCTGGAGCGGCTGGCCGTGCGTTGCTGTGGATAGGACAGGCGGCCTTGATCGTGGGCCGGTTCCTGCTGACATCACCCCTGGGCATCGCAATTTCGCTGATTGCTGGCGCGGCCTATCTCATCTGGCGCAATTGGGACTGGCTGAAAACCAACTTCCTGGCCATATGCGACGTGCTGGCCGACGCAGGCAGGCAGTGGTGGCGGGGAATTGAACAGGGGTATGAAGCGCTCGTCCAGAAGATTGGCGGATGGAAGGACCACCTCTTCACCGCTGGCGGCAACCTGGTGGACGGACTGGTGGACGGCGTGCGCGCCAAGGTGGCCATGGTCAAGGAAGTGATGGGCGGCATGGCCGAGAGCGTGAAGCTCTGGTTCACCGAGCCCATGCAAATCCAATCCCCGTCGCGCGTGTTCATGCGCTACGGCGAGCACATCAGCGAGGGCGCGGCCCTGGGCATCGAGCGTGGCCAGGCGCTGGCGCGCGTGGCAGCCGTGGGCCTGGCCGGCATCACCATGGCGCCCATGGGCGCTGCGGCATCGACCCCCATGGCCATGGCCAGCGGTGCCGCGCCGGCGGCGGGCGGCGTCCCCATCAGCATCACCATCAACGCTGCCCCGGGCCAGGACGCGCAGGCTATCGCCCGCGCAGTGTCCGCAGAACTGGACCGGCGCGAGCGTGACCGCGCATCGCGCCGCTACAGCCAGCTGGCCGACATCGACTAGGAGATCCGCCCATGATGGCCGCCCTGGGGCAATTCGTCTTTGCCCTCGACACACTCGCATACCAGGAACTGCGCCGCAGCACGGCCTGGCGCCACCCCAGCAATAGCCGCGTGGGCGCCAGGCCAGCGCGGCAATTCCTCGGCCCCGGTGACGAAACCATCACCCTCTCAGGCCTGCAGGCGCCCGAGCACTTCGGCAACCGCCGCACCATCGACAAGCTGCGGCAGATGGGAGACACCGGCGCCGCCTATGCGCTGGTGAACGGTGCTGGCGAAGTATTCGGCGCCTGGGTCATTGAATCTGTGGAAGAAACCGGCACCCTGTTTATCCGCGAAGGCCTGCCGCGACGCATCGAATTCACGCTGCAGCTGGCGCGCGTCGATGACCGCCAGGCTGATCCATCAGGCGGCACAGGCGGCGATGGCGCGCCAGACGAGGAATGGGACGATTGGGATTGGTGGATGGAATAAGGCAGGGCCATGGAAATTGATCTGCAAGACCCCGAGGGCGTCTACCAAAAGCCCGACTACCAGTTGCTGCTGGACGGCCGCAACATCACCCAGAACCTGCGCGGCCGACTCATCCGCCTGTCATTGCGCGAAAGCCGTGGCGAAAAGGCCGACCAGCTGGACATCGAGCTGGACGATTCCCGCGACAGCCTGGCGCTCCCGCCCGTGGGCGCCCGCCTGGCGCTGCAGCTCGGCTATACGCGCGGCGGCGGCTGGTGGGATAAAGGCGAATTCATCATTGATGAGATCGAGCACAGCGGCGCCCCCGACACCATCATGCTGCGCGCCCGCAGTGCAGAAATGCGCCAGACCTTGCGGCAGCGGGCCAGCAACAGCTGGCACGGCGCCACGCTGGGCACCGTGGTGCGGGACATCGCCAAGCGCAACGGCATGCAGGCCAATGTGGACGACGCCCTGGCCGGCCTGCCCGTGCAGCACATCGACCAGACCAACGAAAGCGATATGCACTTCCTCACGCGCCTGGGCCGACAGCACGACGCCGTGGCCACGGTCAAGAAGGGGCGCCTGGTGTTTTTGCCCATCGGCAGCACGCGCAATGCCAGCGGCAAGCAGTTGGCCGCCGTGCAGATCCGCCGCCAGGACGGGGACCGCCACCGCTATCACACCGCCGCGCGTGATGCATACACGGGCGTGCGGGCCTACTGGCACGACAACGGCCGCGCATCCCGCCAGGCCGCCATCGACGGCGAGGAAGAAAACCTCAAGACCCTCAAGGACAGCTACGCCACCGAAGATGACGCCATGGCTGCGGCGCGTGCCGAACGCGGGCGCCTGCAGCGTGGTGCCGCTACGCTGGAGATCACCCTGGCCATCGGCGACCCATCAGTAATGGTGCAATCGCCCGTCACCGTGAGCGGCTTCAAGGAAGACATCGACGGCGAGCAGTGGCTGTGCAAAACCGTGGAGCACACCTTGGATGACAACGGCCTGACCACACGCCTGGAGATGGAGCGCGCCGGCGGCGAAAAGACGCGGCAACCCGGCAAACGCTGGAGCCGATGAACGCCAGCGCCACCGCCACCGATCCCGCCCAGCGCGGGATTTTTCTTGTCTGCCGCGCCCACATTTCGCCATATGACAAAACCGCGCTTTTCCCGACGATTCCCGACACCGAAACGGTCCAGCGAATCGACCGCAAGGCGCCGCCACGCCTTGCGCGCCAGCGTGCCGACACCCCCGACGAAAGCCACATGTTTAGCGCGCAGGTGCGGCGGGGACTCAACCGCGCGCCGAGGGGGGACATGGGGGTTCGGGCGCATATGCGCCGACCGGGGCCGTGCATTACCCCCCCCCAGACGCGGACAGCAGCCCCACACGGGCCGCGAAACGAGCGGGCAAGGGGTGCAGGCCAGCGGAAGTCCGCGCGTGCTACAGGCCGTACGCGG
>NZ_JTKZ01000140.1:0-1435 GCF_000799035.1 Delftia sp. ZNC0008 | reverse complement strand
GTAGTGGCGTGTCTGCGGGTGGTTGACTTCGTGCATGCCGATGGCGTCGGCATCGTGGTTGATGGCCGCGTCCACGGGCCGGCCGATGGCCTGCTCGATGCCGGTGGATGCGCCGCCGCCGCCGGCAAACAGGTCGATCACCAGCTTGGCCGCGAGGGGCAGGAGAAATTGAGGGGTGAGCATGCGGTTCCTCAGAATGAGAAAAGCCCGCGTTGTGCGGGCTCTGGGTTTGTGTTTACTCGCACAGGCCGTAGGCCGATGCGCAGGCAGTGGGTTCGTCCAGGCCGGCCAGAAGGTCGTACTGCCGTCCGCCGCGCGTGGTCTTGGCCCACTCGATGCGGGACCAGACGTTGAGGTCGGCGAAGACCCGGCGCCGGTCGGGCGCTGAATGCGCGTCGGCGAAGAAGGTTGAGAAGCCGCGCTTGCTGCACTGGCCCACCAAGTGCTCCCAGTCGCTGATGCGCTGGAGGTGTTCGGGCCAGCGCCTGGAGATCTGCTGCAGCTCGTCCTTGCGGCAGTTGATGCATGGCATGCAGCCGACGCGACTGGCGCCCTGCAAGTAGAGCGGGTTCGGCTGGATCCGCCGCGCTGCACAAAAGGCGAAGACATCGGCGGTCGTCCACGCCACCAGAGGGCGAAAGGCCCGCAGGCCTGGCCCAATGCGCTCGGCCAGCTTGGTTTGGCGCCGTGCTTCGGACTCGTCGCGGCGCACGCCCTGCCAGCTGATGACGCGATGCCCTTGCTCCTGCAGGCCCAGCTGGAACTCGATCGCGATGTTCCGCTTCAGTTCCTCCGTACAGAACTGGGCCTTCCTGCTGGGAAAGCGGCCCTTGAGCATGCACAGGTCGAGGAATGGATTGCCGGACGGGTGCAGAGCCGCCAGGGCGCGGCGCTTCGCCTTGTTGGACCAGCGCACCTTGCGCCCGCGCCTGTCTCGCCGGGTGCGGCAGTCGCGGGCGATGAACATGCGGCGCACCGCAAAGCGCTCGGTGAAGTCGGCACGCAGCCGGGTGATGGTCAAGCCCAGGGCCTGCTCCAGATAGGCCAGGTAGTCATAGACGGCCTGGTGCTCGTTGCCGGTGTCGCAGAAGATCGGGACCACGCTGCCTGGTGGGCAGCGCTCCAGGGCGAGCAGCAGCACGGCTGTGCTGTCCTTGCCGCCGGATACTGAAATGACGTGCTTTGTCGCCATGGGGCGGGTTCCTCGGGACGAAAAAAAACCAGCTCGCTGGCTGGCTTTGGAAGTTGGAGGGGAGGTATCAGGACAGCGCCCATGCGCTGTGCTCATGCCTCTTGGATTTGGGTGTAAAAAAACCGGCTGGGGGCCGGTTTTGATCAGTCAGTGTCGAGTTGCGGTATCAGGTCCTGAAGCTTTTGCAGAGCAAGCTCTCCAGGGCGGGAGCCGATCCCCTCCAGCACTTCGGCGTCATCTACC
>NZ_JTKZ01000310.1:0-2090 GCF_000799035.1 Delftia sp. ZNC0008 | reverse complement strand
CCGCGTCGAAGGCATTGCCTCCCTCATTGCATCGCTGCACCGCCAGGGAAGGCTTTGAATGTCCAGCCGGCACGCCCCCACAAGACTAAATACCGAGAGAGAATCCATGCCCCATACAGATCGCGTCAAATGCTTGATCGTCGATGACATCGCCGAGAACCTGATCGCCATCGAGGCGCTGCTGCAACGCGACGGCATCGAATTCCTCAAGGCCCAGTCCGGCCCCGAGGCGCTGGAGCTGCTGCTCAACCACAGCGACGTGGCCCTGGCCCTGCTGGATGTGCAGATGCCCGAGATGAACGGTTTCGAGCTGGCCGAGCTGATCCGCGGCAGCGAGCGCACGCGCCATATCCCGCTCATCTTCATGACGGCCGGCTCGCGCGAGCACAACTGGCAGTTCCGTGGCTATGAGAGCGGCGCCGTGGACTTCCTGTACAAGCCCATCGATCCCCACATGCTGACCACCAAGGCCAATGTGTTCTTCGAGCTGCACCAGCGCAAGCAGGCACTGGCCCATCAACTGCAGGAACGCACCGAGGCGCTGCGCATCAACGAGATGTTCATGGCCGTGCTCAGCCACGACCTGCGCACGCCGCTGCAATCCATCAAGGCCGCCGCCACGTTGCTCACGCGCCAGCCCGATACGGGCAAGGTGGCCAGCATGGCCGAGCGCATGCTCAGCAGCAGCCAGCGCATGTCGCGCATGATCGAGGACCTGCTGGACGTCACCCGCATCCGCCAGGCGGAAGGCCTGCCGCTGTCACCGCGGCCTACCAGCTTGCAAGTGCTGCTGCAGCGCACGCTGCAGGAAGTGGAGACAGGTTTTCCGCAGCGGCGCCTGGACAGCGAAATGCTGGGCAATCTCGATGGCACCTGGGATGGCGAACGCCTGTGCCAGGTGCTCACCAATCTGGTGGGCAACGCCATGCACCATGGCGATCCGGCGCAGCCTGTGCAGGTGACGGCCGATGGCAGGCAGGACCATTGCGTGGTCATCACGGTGCGCAACGGCGGCACCATTCCTGCGGAGCTGATGCCTACCCTGTTCAACCCGTTTCGCGGAGGAGAGCGCAAGCCGGGCCAGCACCAGGGCCTGGGCCTGGGGCTTTTCATCGCGCACCAGATCGTGCGTTCGCACAACGGGCGCATCGATGTGCACTCCGCCGATGGCGTGACCAGCTTCAGGGTGGAGTTGCCGCGCGAGATGGCAGCGGGAGGCTCCAAGGCCGTGCTGTGACGGCGGGAGCCGATGGACCGGCAGGCCGGTCTCGGGAAAATGGGCTCAGTGGACGGGCCTGGTGTGCAGCGCTTCCTGTATGGAGTCCAGCAGCGTTTCCAGGTCCTCGATCTCGAAGGGCTTGAGCAAGGTCCGCACCTGGGGACCCCAGGCGGCCGGGTAGGGCCCCAGGTCGTAGCCGGAGCACAGGATGATCCAGCGCTGCGCATCGGCCTGCAGCAGCTGCCGCGCCAGATCGGTGCCGGACAGGCCCGGCAGACTGACATCGGAGACCACCACGTCGAAAGGCTGGCCCGCATCCAGTTCCAGGGCCTGTTCGGCAGTGGCGCAACTGGTCACGAAACGGGATTCGCTCTCCATCAGCAGGCCAATGGTTTCTCGCAGGTCGGCATTGTCTTCAACGTACAGGATTCGCATATCTCTTTGTTGCAGTGCGTCATGCTGCTATCAAAAAGGCAGCATGGACGAGGGCTGATCATCCACACCCGCCGCCCTCCATCACGTAGGACAGCATGCAAACTTGGTCGACGGTTGCCTTCTGTGCGTGCCAGGCGATGGATTGTGCAATACAAAGGCAAGTCCCACGAACGGCCTGTGCGATCTCAAGTCCGGGCAGTGGGCAGGGGATCCAGCACATGCCTTTGCACGGGCAGGAATTCACCGGCCTGCCGCGAATAGTCCCAGCGCGTGAGCTGCCGGCGCCAGTCCTGGCCTGTGGCGCCATCCCGATGCTCCAGGGTGAACAGGCTGTTGGGCGCATGGGCGCGCAGCCGCACCGAGACCGCGGTGCCCGCCTGCGCTGCCCACAGCCCGGGCAGGGGCTGGACCAGGCCGGGGTCATGCCCATGGCCCG
>NZ_JTKZ01000451.1:0-4056 GCF_000799035.1 Delftia sp. ZNC0008 | reverse complement strand
CACAGGTCCAGGCGCTGGAGCATCACGGGTGCCACGGGCAGGCCGCACAGGTGGTCGGCCTCGATGCGCGACTTGTCGGGCACGGCCACCACCAGGGTGGCAATGCCCTTGTCCTGCAACTGCCGTGTCCAGTGGCGCAGCAGGCGCTGGCGCGCCTCGAAGGGCGCGGCGCCTACCCCGGGCTGGGGCCGCAGGCCGTCGCGGTAGAACATCCACTGCGGGCAGCCCAGGGCCACCTGCGCGCCTGTATCGCCCAGCAGGCGATAGCGCAGCGCGGCCTGGCCGGTTTCCAGCGAGGACTGCGCAGGCAGGCGCAGGCCCTTGTTCAGCGCCGTGCCCGCGCGGCCATCGAGCCAGGCCGACAGCTGCAGCTCGCCGGCCTTGGGGCCGTGGCGGGCCAGCGACCAACCACCCCAGGCCAGGCCCGACAGCAGCAGGGCGCCCCAGATCCAGGCATTGCGCCGGTGGCCCTTGTCGGTTTGCAGGTCTTGCGCGGCTTGGTCCACGGGTCAGCCCTTGAGTGCGGCGCGCAGCCGCTCCAGCCAGGTGGCGTTGGGCATGAGCGAGGCGTTGTCCCACTGGCCGGCCGCGTTGGGGCCGTAGCTGTAGGTGGGCTCGAACATCTGCCACACCAGCACCTGGGGCTTGTGGGACTTGAAGGCCGGCGACTCCAGGTACTCCAGCAGCATGGTCCACTGGCCCACGTTGCCGGGCTTCCAGTTCAGCGAGACCGGGCGGTCCAGCAGGTTGGAGAGCTTTTGCGGGAAGCCGAAGTAGGGCTGGACCATGCTGTGGCCGGTGACATGGACGGGGGCGGGCTCATCGTCGAGCAGGCCCTTGGCCGGAGCCTGGCGGCGCACGGTATAGACCTCGCGGCCGATCTGCTTGCGCTCCTCGGCGGTCAGAAACAGCTCGGCCAGGTCGCCATAGCGGCGCTCGGTGACGGTGTCGCCCAGGGCCAGGCCGCTGCCGGCGCTGCCGGCCAGCTGGGGCACCTCGCCCTGGACCATGCGGGCGGTGGCCTCGGCCGTGGCGTCGGCTGCCGCCTGGGTCCAGTGCTGGTCGGTGCGGTAGAACACGTCCTTGCCGCTGTCGCGCACGGTGCGCAGCACGGCCTCGTCGTCGAAGCTGGGAATGCCTGCGCCCTGCAGCGCCTGCAGCACCTGCTTGTAGCGGCCCTGGACATCGGCGCTCATGGCCTTGCCATCGGGCATTTTGTCAGCGTAGAAGCGCACCTTGTCGGGCAGCAGCAGCACCTGCAGCTTCACGCCGCGCGCGGCCAGCAGGTTGCGCGCCTCGGTGATCAGCCGCGTGGATTCCGTGATGCCGGCGCGGTCCACCTGGGTCAGGCTGCCCCAGCCCGGAAACAGCCACCCGTCCTTGCCCCTGAGAACGATGGAGGAGCTGTCCTGTGCCTGGGCCTGAGCCGTACCCTGCGCTGCCAGCGCGCCCAGCACCAGGGCGCAGCCGGCCAGCCCGCGTGCGGCGCGCGCCATGCCCGAGCGCAGTCCGTGCAGGGCGGGGCGGGGTGCTTGCTTGGTCGAATCCATGGGAGCTTTCTCCTTTTCTCTTGTCTGTGTGGTGGCGGCGGCGGGGCGGGGCTTTCAATAGGACAGCGTCAGCGTCATGAACAGGCCCTTGGCGCGGTCGGCCTGGCCGCCGCCGATGTTGAAGCGGTACTGCATGGACCAGTCCAGATAGGACTGGGCCGTGCTGTAGTGGCTTTCGCGGAACCATTGGCGCAGGCTGATGCCCACGCCGGCGCTGGCCGACCAGCTGCTGCCGTTGCCTTGCAGGGCCAGGGTCTGTCCCTGCTGGGCGGCCAATTGGGCTGCGGTGGGCGTGGCGCCAGGGGCGGCCTGCAGGGAACGCACTTGCACGCGGTTCCTCTGTTTGATCCAGTCGGCCGCGACCACGCCGAACGGGAAGATCACCAGGCCCTGGTTGATGCCGTCGGCGCGGAAGCTGCGCCCGATGCGGGCCTCGGTGGAGAAGAACCATTGCTCGCGCTTGTAGCGGCCCGAGCCGTCGCCCACCACGGCGCCATTGGTCTGGTCTGTCAGCGTGAAGCGCGAGGCCATGCTCTGGTTGGCATAGCCGGCCTGGCTGTAGCCTTCCATGGTGAACCAGCTGGAGCGGTCCGTGCGCCGGCCCGTGCCTTCGTAGAAGCCGTGGGTGACATAGGCCAGCCAGCCGCCCTGGCCCGCGCCCGCGCTGTACTTGGCCGAGATGGGATTGCCCAGCGCGGGGCCCGTGGGGTTGAGCGGATCGCGCCCGCTCATCAGGCAGCGCAGCTGGGGCGATTCCGGCGTGATGAAGCCCGAGCGCGTGGCGGAGCCGATGTTGAACTGGCGCTCTATGCCGAAGGTCAGCGCGTACTTGGTGGACGGCGTGAAGCGCATGCCCAGCGAGCCCGTGGTGGTGGGCAGGCCAGAGATGCCGCGGTTGTCGCCCGCCTGCACATTGATGGGCAGGCCCGTGCAGGGGTCGATGGCGCTTTGGCCCAGCGTGGTGCCGCCGCCGTCATGCAAGGTGCTGCCCAGCCGCCCGTAGACATCGAAGATGCGCGTCGATGAGTTCAGGAAGTTGGACGGGCGCCAGTAGGCCTCGGCCGTGCCGAAGACCGCATCGCCCGCCTGCGTGAGGATGCCGTCCGAGAACGCACGCCCCGCAGGCCGCGCACCCCGGTAGCCCATGGAGACGATGGCGCCCCATTCGCGCGAGTAGCCGGAGACGGCGCTGCGCGCGTTCTCGCGCTGCCCCGGCGTCAGCTTGGCGGTGCCGGCATCGTCCAGGTCGATGGCTTGCTTGAAGGTGCGCACGGCGCCCCGGCTGTCGCCGGTGCCGGCCAGGGCATAGCCCTCGTCCAGCATGGCGCCCGCAGGCGCCTCGCCCGTGGCGCGGGCGGCACGAAAATCCTGCAGCGCCTTGGCCGGCTCTTCCTGGCGCGAGTACAGGTAGCCGCGCTGCATCAGCAGCTGGGCGTCGTTGGGGGTGAGGGACAGGGACTTGTCCAGCCGCAGCAGGGCCTGGCCCTGCTGGTCGCGGTTGCCTGCGGCCAGCGTGGTGGTCAGCAGCTTTTGCAGTTGCTCGTTGTCGGGGTCCTGCTCCACGGCCGTGCGCGCGTGGTCGATGGCGGCCTTGTAGTCCTGGCGCGCGTAGGCCGCATAGGCCTGGGCGCTGGGGCCGCCTGCGCCCTGGGCATCGGAGGGCTGCAGCTCGCAGACCGTTCCGTAGGGCGTGTCGCGGCAGTCCTGCAGCGGCGGCGGGTAGTCGGCCATGGCCAGGGTCTGCGAGGCACCGCGCGTATCGGCCACCATGGGCGTGTCGCGGCCCGGGCGCAGCCCATCGGCTTGCTTGAGGCGGCGGGCCACGGCTTCATCCTGTGCCGGCATGGGCGCCAGCAGCGCGCGGGCGCGTGCCGCGTCGCCCGCAGCCAGGGCTGCGTCGGCCGCGATCAGGCGCAGGTTGGCCGATTGCTTTTCGTCCAGCCAGTCCTGCTTGAGCACGTCGTCGAAGTCCTCGTTGGCCAGCGTGGTCTTGCCCTGGCGCTGGCGTATGTAGCCGCGCATGCCCAGGGCGGCCGTGTCCTCGTTGTCCTGCGCCAGTGCCTCGTCGGCAGCCTTTTCCGCGTCGGGCAGCTGCTCGGCCAGCATGAGCGAGGTGATCAGCAGCAAGCGGTGCGATGCCGTTCCCGGCGCCAGCGCCACGGCTTCGCGTGCAAAGGGCACGGCCTGCGCCGGGTTGTTGGCGATCAGCGCCTGGTAGGCCTTTTGCGCGGGCAGCACGGCCTGGCTGCGGCGCAGGGTCTGGCGCTTGGCCACCAGGTCGCTTTTGTTGGGTGGGTCCAGGGCCAGGGCGGCATCTGCGGCCTCGATGGCGGCGCCCAGCTGGTCCTGGGCTTCCAGCGCACCAATCCACAGCAATGCCCATTGGCCTTGCGTGGGGTCCAGGCGAAAGGCCTGCTCGGCCTTGCGCGCGCTGTCCGCGTAGTTCCTGGCGTTGTAGTCGGCGTAGGCCTCGGTGGCGATGGGAAAGGCCTTGTTGTAGACGCGG
>NZ_JTKZ01000480.1:0-3303 GCF_000799035.1 Delftia sp. ZNC0008 | reverse complement strand
CCGCGTCTTGTTGCCCGACATCGGCGCTGGCAGCTTTGGCAGCGGATGTCGTCTTGTAGGTAATGCGGGAATGAACCGGGGCGATGCCTTATCGCCGTGCATGCATTGTTGCCTTGCACCCGCCCCGCGCATATACGTCATATGCCGGTTGTGGCGGGCGCGAGGCCGTGGTATTTCCCGCGCGCGCTCTGCGCCCTGGTCCCTCAGAAGGACCCGAACATGGTGCCGAGCGTGATCACCAGCACCAGGGCCAGCAGGGGCGCGCCAATGGTCATGATGGCGATGTTGCCGTACGACTGGCGGTGCGTGAGGCCGCAGATGGACAGCAGCGTGATGATGGCGCCGCTGTGCGGCAGGGTGTCGAAGCAGCCGGCCGCCATCACGGCCACGCGATGCAGCAGCTCGGGGCTGATGCCCAGCTGGGCGGCCATGGCCAGGTAGTCCTTGCCCAGCGTGGACAGCGCAATCGACAGGCCGCCCGACGACGACCCCGTGATGCCGGCCAGCACGTTCATGGCCACGGCCTCGGAGATCAGCGGGTTGTGGGGTGCCACGTTGAGCACGGCCTCGCGGATGATGGCAAAGCCCGCCAGCCCCGCGATGACCGCGCCGTAGCCCACTTCCGAGGCCGTGTTGAAGATGGGCAGCATGGAGCCCAGCACGCCCTTGTTCACCGACTCCTTGAGATTGCGCCAGCGGCCCAGGCCCAGCAGCACCAGTGCGGCGCAGGCCACGGCCAGGGCCAGGATCAGCGCCCACAGGCCCGTCTGCTTGGCAGGATCCACCGCAGGAAAACGGTCCTTCAGAAAGCCGAAATCCATCTGCGGGAACACGCCGTAGGTGAGCAGCGCATTGACCGCGATCACCAGCACCAGCGGCAGCAGGGCCAGCAGCAGCGGCAGGTCCCGGCGGCTGTGCAGGGCGGGGTCGCTTTCGTCATGCAGGCCCTGCTCGACAGCGTCGTCATGGTCGCCGTAGCCTTCGCCCGCCACGCGTGCCTTGGCCGCGCGCGACTGCAGCCACCACAGGCCCAGGGCCAGCATGGTCATGCCGCCGATGATGCCCAGGCCCGGCGCCGCGAACACATTGGTGCCGTAGTAGGGAATGGGAATGGCGTTCTGGATGGACGGCGTGCCCGGCAGCGCCGTCATGGTGAAGGTGAACGAGCCCAGCGCGATGGTGGGCGGTATCAGCCGCTTGGGCACATGGGCCGCGCGGAACAGCGACTTGGCAATCGGATAGATGGCAAAGGCCACCACGAACAGCGACACGCCGCCATAGGTGAGCACGGCGCAGGCCAGAACCACCGTGAGGATGGCGTGCTTCTCGCCCAGCACGCGCATGATCCAGTGCGATATCGCGGTGGCTGCGCCCGAGTCCGCCATCAACTGGCCGAACAGCGCGCCCAGCAGGAACACCGGGAAGAACTGCAGCATGTAGTTGCCCAGGGCGCCCATGAAGGTGCTGGTGTACAGCGGCAGCATGTGGCCCAGGTCGCCGGACAGCAGCACGGCCACGGCGGCCATCAGGGGGGCCAGCAGCAGCACGGAGATGCCTCGGTAGGCCAGGAACATCAGTCCCGCCAATGAAATCACGATTGCCAGGGTACTCAAATCGTCTCCAGTCCAGTGGTTCTAGTCAAAAAGACAGAATAAATGCAGATGGGTGACAATTTGGCGTAATTGGCGTGCTTTGTGGATGATTTGGCGCAATATATCGCCACGTTTACCCGGGCTGAGCGCCGCTGCGCGACTGCAGCCGCAGTCTCAAGGGCATGGATGGCCGCAGCGTGACCTGCAGCACGGGGCGGGGCGCGCTGGCACCTTCGGGCACGCTCAGCCGCAGACGCTGCAGCACCATGGCCGCCACCACCGTCATCTCCGCGCTGGCCAGGTGCTGGCCCAGGCACACGCGCGCGCCGGTGCCAAAGGGCATCCAACTGCCGCGCGGCACGGCGGGAGAGCCGTCCTTGTCGGTGTCGTCGAAACGCTGCGGCCTGAACGCATCGGGCTCGGGAAACCAGCGCGCATCGCGCTGAATGAGGCCGGGCGCAATCATGAACATGGTGCGTGCAGGCAGGCACCACGGCCCCAGTTGCACAGGCCGCGTGCAACGCCGGCTGATGAGCACCGGCGCGGCCGGGTACAGGCGCATGGCTTCCTGAAGGCTCCAGCCCAACTGGCGCAGCGCCGGCAGGTCCTGCGCCGTGGGCGTGCGGCCCTGCAGCTGTAGATGGATCTCGTCAGCCACCTGCTGCTGCGCCTCGGGATGGGTGGCCATGCACCAGGACCACCAGGTCAGGCTGCTGGCCACGGTTTCGTGACCTGCCAGAAAGGCCGTCATGCATTCATCGCGCACGGCCTGCAGTGTCCAGGCCTGGGCGTCGCCCCGGTGCAGGCGCAGCAGGCGGCTGAGCAGATCCTCGGGCCAGTCTGCATCGGCCTGCGCCAGCCGGAGCCGGACCTGCCGGTCGATGAAGCTGCGCAGCCAGGCAAGCGCCCGGCGCTTGCGGCGCTTCCAGGGCATGGCATCGGGCCAGCGCAGGGGCCAGTAGAACTCGCTGTTTGCGGCATGGCTGACTTCGCGGATGGCGTGCTCCGCGGAGCGCGCATCCTCGCCGATGGCGCCGGAGAACATCAGCCGCATGATCACATCCATGGCCAGGGCGGTCAGCGCCTGTTCCATGGGAAAGTCCTCGGACTGCTGCGGCCAGGCCTGCAGCGCGGCCTGCGCGGCTGCGGCCAGGGCCGGTATCTGGGCCTGCACGGCCTTGGGGGAGAAGGCCGGCAACAGGGCCTGCCGCTTGCTGCGCCAGGGCTGGCCTTCGCTGACCAGCACGCTGTGGCCGTGCAGCTGGGCAAAGACCGAGATGCCGTGCTCCCAGCGCACCAGCGCGTCGTGCTGGCCGACCAGCAGCTCGCGCACCAGTTCGGGATCCGTGATGACGACCTGGTGCTCTGGCCAGATGCGCAGATGGATGGCATCGCCGTGCTCGCTGCGCCATTGCTCCAGCGTACCCAGCAGGTCGCGCGACATGCGGCGCAGCAGGCCCCAGCCTGTGAGGCCTGAAGCCGGGCCGGGCGGCCAGGCGCTGGCGGCCGTCTGTGCCTGCCCCGGCGCAGCTTGGGCAACGGGGCATTGGCCGGCATTCGGCTGCGACTGCGTGGATGGATCTTGCGGAAAGTTGGAGCGGTTCATGCCCGCATGCTCGGGCAGTGCATGGACTCGGGTCTTGAACGAAAGCGTCATCCGGGCGGCGCCTGGCAAGACCTACACTGCCCTCCCATGGATGCTTGCGCCACG
>NZ_JTKZ01000347.1:0-5270 GCF_000799035.1 Delftia sp. ZNC0008 | reverse complement strand
CCGCGTGTCTTTTGCGTGTGCGCTGCGGTGCGTGGCCTTTTGAGGGCTTGCGGCTGACCGTCCTTTTTGCGGACGGCCCCGACAGTCCTGCCATCTTCCCCTTCGACAGCCTGCCGGCCCGGCCACCACGGGCCAGGCCGCGCTGTCGCTGTATCCCCTGCATTGCGGCGCCTGGCGTCGTCGTCGGCTTTTCCCGCCCCATGGCATGGCGCCGTGGGGTGCTGCATCGTTTTCGGAAAGCACGACATGACCCCATCCATTTCTCCAGGCCCTCGTTTTCTTTCGAGCATCGAGATCCTCAAGTACCCCCGTACGCCGCACCTGCGCGGCTCGCGCCTGCAGGCCGGTGACCAGGACGACGCCGTGCCCTATGAGCGGCTGGCCGGCCGGCACATCGTCGTCGAGGAAAAGCTCGACGGCGCCAACGCCGCGCTGAGCTTTGCCGGCGACGGCCAGCTGCTGCTGCAGTCGCGCGGCCACTACCTGGACAGCGAGCGGCCCGGCGGGCGCGAGCGCCAGTTCAACCTCTTCAAGCAATGGGCCCAGGCCCACGAGGGCGCGCTGCTGTCCCTGCTGGACGACCGCTACCAGGTGTTTGGCGAGTGGATGTACGCCAAGCACTCGCTGTTCTACGACGCGCTGCCGCACTGGTTCTGCGAGTTCGACATCTGGGACCGCTCGGCGCAGTGCTTCCTGGACACGCCGCGCCGCCATGCCCTGCTGGCCGGCGTGCCCGTGGTCTCGGTGCCCGTGCTCTACCGCGGGGCGGCGCCCCGGCGCATGCAGGACCTGCTGGCGCTGCTGGCCCCTTCGCTGGGCCGCAGCGCGCGCTGGCGCCAGGCCTTCGAGCAGGTGGTGGCCCGCCAGAAGCTGGACCTGCCGCTGTGCTGGCGGCAGACCGACGGCTCCGAGCTGGCCGAAGGCCTCTACCTCAAGGTGGAGGAGGACGGCCAGACCGTGGCGCGCTACAAGTTCGTGCGGCCGGACTTCGTGCAGGTCATCCTCGACTCGGGCTCGCACCACAGCGAGCGGCCCATCGTCCCCAACGGGCTGCGCGAAGGCGCAGACATCTTTGCGGCCGACATTTCAAAAAGCTGGTGAGGCCTGCAGCGCAGACCCATCGCAAGGAGATTGCCATGACGAACTGGAAACAGATCCAGTCCCTGGTGCCGCAGCCCGGCGCCGACCCCGACTTCGCGGCCTGCCTGGCCGCCTTCCCCCTGCTGGAGCAGGCCAAAACCACGCCGCAGGACCCTGTCTACCACGCCGAAGGCGATGTCTGGACGCACACGCAGATGGTGGTGCGCGAGCTGCTGGCCGATCCCGACCATGCGGCACTCACCGCCACCGAGCGCGAGACGGTCTTCCTGGCCGCGCTGCTGCACGACGTGGCCAAGTGCTCGACCACCGTGGTGGGCGAGGACGGCCGCATCGGCCAGCCCGGCCACTCGCGCCGGGGGGCGCTGGATGCGCGGCTCATGCTCTGGGAAGCCGGCGCGCCCGTGGACCAGCGCGAAGCCATCTGCCGGCTGATCGCCGTGCACCAGGTGCCGTTCTTCGCCTTTGCCGATTCGCGGCGCGGCCACTCGCCCGAGTTCATCGTGCGCGAGCTGTCCTGGCAGGTGGACCTGCACCTGCTCACCCTGCTGGCGCGGGCCGACATGCGCGGTCGCATCTGCCCGGACATTGCGTCCGTGCTGGTCAACATCGAGCTGGTGCGCGAGTTCGCGCTGGAAGAGGGCTGCCTGCGCACGCCACGCCGCTTTGCCTCGGACGAGACGGCGGTGCGCTACTTCCGCGGCGCGCAGCTGCATCCCGACTATGCGCTGCACGAGCAGGCCGGCTCGCGCGCCATCGTCATGTGCGGCCTGCCGGCCAGCGGCAAGAACACCTGGGTGGCCGCCCACCATGACGACCTGCCCGTGGTCTCCTTCGACGATGCGCGTACGGAGCTGGGCCTGCGCCACGGCCAGAACGAGGGCGCGGCCGCCCACCACGCCGTGGACAAGGCCAAGGCCCTGCTGCGCGCGGGCCGGCCCTTTGTCTGGAACGCCACCCACCTGTCGCGCCAGATGCGCGGCAAGACCGTGGACCTGTGCCTGGCCTACGGCGCCCGCGTGGAGCTCGTGCACCTGGAAGCCAGCCGCCCAACCCTGCTGGCCCGCAACCGCGCGCGCGACACCACGCTGACCAACGCGGCCCTGCTCTGCCTGCTGCAGCGCTGGGATGTGCCTTTGCCTACCGAGGCGCATGCGCTGTCGTTGCTGGTCAATGAGGGGTAGGGGAGGGGGAGGGTTGCTGTACCGCTGTCAAGCGGCATGCTCGCCGCGTGCCCGCTTCATCTCCAGATAGGACTGGGCTGCTTTCTGGTCGTCGGCCCGGTATGCCACGTTCATGTCCGGGCGATGCACGTCATCGCCCGGACCCTTCAGCCCTGGCAATGCCCGCAGATGATCAAGCAAGGTGGTCTGCGTGTTGGCCGAGGTGATCAAGGGGCGCAGATAGGCATCGAGGTGTCTGCCTTGCGGGTTCTGGATCTCCTGGGTCAGTGCCTTCAGATAAGCCTCCTTGCTGGAGGCCAGCCAGTCGATGGCAAAGCCCGCGCGGTGGCACAGCTCGGCATGGATCAGCAGCATGCTGCGTCCATTTCCGTCGAGAAAGGGATGACCCCAGGCAAACGCGCCCATGACAGCACCAGGTTTGTCGCGCAGGGTGCCTGCATCGTTGCCCATGTCCAGGCCCCATTCGACGGCGCGCTGGCACAGCTCTGACACTTCGAATTGCAGGCCTGCACCCCTGCCGACGAGCCGGCCCACGCCCAGCGCACGCCTGTCCTGGCCGGCCCAGGGGTAGAAGTCGGAAAACAGGATGGCGTGAACGCGCAAAAAATCGCGGTAGCCAATCCGGCCCCGGATGCTTGCCAGAAAGGCAAGTGCTTCTTCCAGGTTGGCCTCGAAAAAGAGGTGTTCCTGGATCTTGACCTCACGGGCGTCTTTCAGTCCTTCAATGTTGCGCAGGTAGCCCGCGCTTTCGAAGTCCCCGAACGGATCGAACATCCTGCACCTCCCTCATGTGATTGGTCATCAGCCTGGCAAGCTGCCGGCCATTGATGACATGTTTTTTCTTCAAGGCCACGAGCAGCTTGCCCGTGCTGTCGAGCTCCACTTCATCTCCTGCAGCGCGTGTGACTGCCTGTGCATAGTCGTCCAGTCCGGTACGCTGGTGTTGGATGTGGTGCGTGCGGGCCAGCCGCTCGACAAACTGGCGTACACCTTTGGTGGGCAGGGCGTTCACGTCTGCGGGCAAGGTTTCGCCGGGTTCATCAGGTGCCGAGGGATTGCGGACATAGCGCACGGCGACATCGCCCAGATTCAGCCTGCGTGAGATGCGCTGGCTGCCTGCATCGATCAGCAGCGTGGCCTGGCCCGCCTCGTTGACCAGATCCACGCTGCGAAACCCGATTCCCAGTCTGTCCAGCACCTCCCTGACCAGCTCATCGCTGGGGGCGAGCAACTGCGGATCGCCGCTGGCGTCGGGCCTTGCCTTGGCATAGATGCCGGCGCCCAGGCGGATCAGGCGGCCGTCCGAGACCAAGTCATGCAAGGCCTCGCTGAGGTGGGAAGCGCTTGCCAATCTGCTCAGATCACGCCGGAGCACGATGTTGCCGGAGCGCTTGCTCAGCGATATCTGAAGTTTGCTGTCCAGGTTCATTCTCTGCCTCAGACGATCTCTACATGGTCTGATTTTAAGGTGTTGTTTTTTCCTTTTATAACAATGGGTTGTGTGCGGATTTCATGCCGCTTGACCAGCAGGGATTGCGATGAAGTCCAACCCCAATTCCAGTGCTGGACGCAATGGCAATCCAAGACCCGATACCGGCAAGCCATGCTCGCTGGTGAGATGACACCCGGACCTTGCACCGGCCGTGTGCGCAGACAATGAAGGTTTGAAGACCGCCGCCCCTTCTGTCTGCCACTTCGAAAGCCATCCATGAACCATTCCTCCCAGCTGCTGTCCACCCTCGCGCCGCTTGGCCGCATCCGCGCCTCCATCAACACCGGCAATCCCATTCTTGCGCGGCTGGATGCCGACGGCCGGCCTGCGGGCGTGTCCATCGACCTGGCCCGGCGCCTTGCGCAGCAGCTGGGGCTGGAGCTGGAACTGGTGGTCTTCGACACGGCCGCCAAGTCGGTGGATGCCGTCACGCGCGAGGAGGCCGACTTCGGCTTCTTTGCCGTGGACCCCGTGCGCGGCGCGGGCATCGGCTTCACGGCACCCTATGTGCTGATCGAGGGCAGCTACCTGGTGCGCCAGGATTCGCCGCTGACCGACAACGCCCAGGTGGACCGGGCCGGGCACACAGTCGTGGTCGGCAAGGGCAGCGCCTATGACCTGTACCTGAGCCGCGAGCTCAAGCATGCGCAGATAGAGCGCGCCGTGTCCTCGCCCGCCGTGGTGCAGACCTTTGTGGAATCGACGGCCGACGTGGCGGCCGGCGTCAAGCAGCAATTGGAGGCCGATGCCGCCCGCCTGCCCGGCCTGCGCCTGCTGCCGGGCCGCTTCATGGTGATCCAGCAGGCCATGGGCCTGCCCAAGGGGCGGGGCGATGAGGCCCTGCGCGTGCTGGCGGCCTTTGTGGAAGAGGCCAAGGCCTCGGGCTTTGTGGCCGAGGCACTGCAGCGCCACGGCATCCAGGGCGCAGCGGTTGCGCCTGCGGCCTGAAGGTCAGGCGCCGCGCAGCACCAGCAGGTCGATGCTGGCCGGCACGCCCAGGCGCACGGCAAAGCCGGCCCACAGGCCTGCGCCGGCGCTGACGAAGAGCTTCATGGCGCCGACCTCGTACTCGCCGCGCACAAAGCCGTCATTGGCGGGCGCCACCAGCCATTGGTCCATGCCCAGGATCAGGCCGCCGTGCGTATGGCCCGACAGCTGCAGGCCCACGCCGTGGGCAGCGTTGTCACGGGCGGTCTTGGGCTGGTGGGCCAGCAGCAGGTGGTATTGCGCACCGGCCTCTTTGGCCTGGCGGGCCACGGTGTCGATGTCGGGCGGCACGCCTTCGGGCACGGACGGGTCGGTGTTCTGGCGCGACAGGCGGCCATAGGCTGGATCGCCGATGCCCGACAGCGCCAGGCGCGCGCCCTGCACATCGATCAGCTGCATGCGGTTTTCCAGCAGGTTCAGGCCCAGGCGGCGGAATTCGGCCATCCAGGCGTCGTAGCCGCTGTAGTACTCATGGTTGCCGGGCGCCGCCCAGACGCCGTGGCGTGCCT
>NZ_JTKZ01000931.1:0-1054 GCF_000799035.1 Delftia sp. ZNC0008 | reverse complement strand
GGCACGGGCCTGGGGCTGGCCATCTGCCGCAAGATCATCGACGCCATGGACGGCACCATCGTGGCCAGCAACCGGCCCGAGGGCGGCTCGCTGTTTCGCATCACCCTTCCCTGCCGCAGCGCATCGGAGACGCGACCGGCGGAGCTGCTGTAGCGGCACCGCCGGCCGGCGCGCCTGCGGCCGGCAAACGGGTGGTGAACAAGTGGCAAACGGGTGGCAACAAATGAGAAAAAGTCTCATTTAGAATGCCAGCACTTCGTCCCGCCCTGCCCGCCTGCCTTTCCTCCCCGCTTGCTTGTATGACACGCCATCCGACTCCTGCCGCCTGGCTGGGCCTGGACCTGCACTGGGCCTATGGCAGCCTGCTGCCCGCCATCTGGCGCAGCACGCGCTGCATCCACCGCGCGCAGGATGTGCTGCATGACGCCTTCGTGCGCTACGCCCTCAGCGGCCGGCACGAAGGCATCGCCCAGCCGCATGCCTACCTGCGCGTGGTGGCGCGCACCGTGCTGGCCGACCAGATGGCGCATGAGCGCCGCTTCGTGCCCCTGCCCGAGCTGGCAGGCGAGGCCGGCGCCGCGCAGCACCCGGTGGCACGCGCGGACGAAATCGCCTTGCAGGAAGCCTTCACGGTGCCTTCGGCCGAGATGCTGGCCGACCTGCAGCAGCGCCTGGGCGCCGTGCAGCGTGTCATCCAGGGATTGCCTGCGCGCTGCCGCGAGGTGTTCTGGCTGTGCAAGGTGGAAGGCCACTCCCAGCCCCAGATTGCCGCCATGCTGGGCATCAGCCTGAACATGGTGGAGCGCCACCTGATGCGCGCCCTGCTGGACCTGCGCGCCGCACGCGAGCTGCTCGCGCCATGAGCACGCCGCGCGAGGAAGCCGCGCGCTGGTTCATACGCATGCACCGGGATGCGGGAGCGCGGCCGGGCGCCGCCGATGCCGCTGCCTGGCGCCGCTGGATGGACGCCGACCCGCGCCACGCCGCCGAATACGCCGCCTTCGAGGCGCTGTGGCAGGACTTCGACTCCACGCCCCGCACCGAGGCCCTGGCC
>NZ_JTKZ01000775.1:0-2924 GCF_000799035.1 Delftia sp. ZNC0008 | reverse complement strand
TGGTTTTTGATTCATCGCGGGAGACCCGCCGAACAGCGCGCCCAGGCGCTGCACCACGGCCTTGAGAAAGCGCCACAGCGCCCAGGTCAGCAGCCACAGGGCGATGACCACGACCAGCAGCACGGCGGCGAAGGCCAGCGGATGCGTGAGCGCCAGCCAGATCGCGCCCACCGAGGCGCCGTCCTCCACCAGGCTGGCGCCCACGTTGGAAAACGGCTCGGGCGAGGTGTTGATGGCCGCGCGCGTCGTGCTTTTGGCCACCTGGCTGGACAGGGCCAGCGAGCCGCCCATCAGGGCCGCCATGGTGGCCATGGTCGCGCTGTCGGCGCCGAAGACGCCGGCCGCCAGCGCCGCGCCCGCCGGGATGCGGATCACGCTTTGCAGCAGGTCCCAGACCGAGTCCACGCCGGGGATCTTGTCGGCGAAGAACTCCACGAACAGCAGCGCGCCGCTGGCGAACAGCAGGGCTGGATGCTCCAGCACATGCAGCCCGCCAGGCAGCGCCACCCAGCGCAGCGCCCCCAGCAGCCCGGTCACGAAGACCACGGCGTAGAGCCGAAAGCCGCTGGCCCAGCCCAGTGCGGCGGCCAGCGCCAGCAGGCCGGCCATGTCCATGCCGCTGGTGGCCTGGCCCACGCGCTCGGCCACCTCGCCAGCCGCCTCGCTGACCGTGTGGTGCACGGCCGGGCCCGGGTACAGGCCCACGGACTGCAGCCACTGGACGAGGGAGTCGGTCAGGGTGCTCATGGCGTTCGCTCGGTGATGGTTCTGCGGACAGGCTGCTTTCGCGTATCAGGCCAGCCAGGCCGGCTTGCGCTTTTGCAGGAAGGCCTGCACGCCCTCCTTGCCCTCGGCGCTGGCGCGGATGTCGGCGATGCCTTCGACGGTGGCGGCGATCAGTTGCTCGTTGATCTCGCGCTCGGCCACGTCGATCACCAGGCGCTTGCAGGCGCGGGCGGCGGCGGGACCGGCACTGACTAGGTGCTTGAGCAGGCCGTCCACGGCGTTGTCCAGCTCGTCTGCCGCCACCACGCGGTGCACGAAGCCGATGCGCAGCGCCTCGGCCGCGTCGAAGCGTTCACCGGTCAGGAAGTAGCGGTGGGCGGCGCGCGCGCCCATGGCACGGATCACGTAGGGGCTGATGGTGGCGGGGATCAGGCCGATCTTCACCTCGGACAGGCAAAAGCCCGCGCCCTCGGCGGCCACGGCCATGTCGCAGGCAGCGACCAGGCCCATGCCGCCCGCATAGACATCGCCCTGCACGCGCGCGATGGTGGGCTGCGGGCATTCGTAGATCACGCGCAGCATCTCGGCCAGCAGGCCGGCGTCCTCGCGGTTCTCGTCGCGCGAGTAGTCGGCCATGCGGCGCATCCAGTTGAGGTTGGCGCCTGCGCAAAAGGCCGGGCCCTCGGCGGCCAGCACCACGGCGCGCACGTCACTGCGCTTGCCCACGGCGTGGAAGGCGTGGGTGATGTCGGCAATGACCTCGTCGCTGAAGGCATTGCGCACTTCGGGCTGGGTCAGCGTGATGGTGGCCAGGGGGCCCTGGAATTCGAGGGTCAGTGCGGTGGTTTTCATGAAGTACCTCGCTGCAAGGAAAGGGAAGCCGCCGTCACATGCGGAACACGCCGAAGCGCGTGTCCGCTATGGGCGCGTTGCGCGTGGCCGCCAGGCCCAGCGCCAGCACGCGGCGCGTGTCGGCGGGGTCGATGACGCCATCGTCCCACAGGCGCGCCGTCGCGTAATAGGGGTGGCCCTGATCCTCGTACTGCTGGCGGATGGGGGCCTTGAAGGCCTCTTCCTCCTCGGCCGTCCACTGGCCGCCCTTGGCCTCGATGCCGTCGCGCTTGACGGTGGCCAGCACGCTGGCCGCCTGCTCGCCGCCCATGACCGAGATGCGCGCGTTGGGCCACATCCACAGGAAGCGCGGCGAGTAGGCGCGGCCGCACATGCCGTAGTTGCCCGCGCCGAAGGAGCCGCCGATGATGATGGTGAACTTCGGTACGGCCGCCGTGGCCACGGCCGTGACCAGCTTGGCGCCGTGGCGGGCAATGCCTTCGTTCTCGTACTTGCGGCCCACCATGAAGCCCGTGATGTTCTGCAGGAAGACCAGCGGGATCTTGCGCTGGCAGCACAGCTCGATGAAGTGCGCGCCCTTGACGGCCGATTCGCTGAACAGGATGCCGTTGTTGGCGATGATGCCCACCTGCATGCCCTCGATGCGCGCAAAGCCGCAGACCAGGGTGGCGCCGAAGCGGGCCTTGAACTCGTCGAAGCGGCTGCCGTCCACCACGCGGGCGATGATCTCGCGCACATCGAAGGGCTTGCGCGTGTCCACGGGGATCACGCCGTACAGCTCGCCGCCGTCGAATAGCGGCGCCTCGGGGGGCAGGTCGCCAGCAGAAGGCTGCTTGGCATGGTTGAGGTTGGCCACGGACTGGCGCGCCAGCGCCAGCGCGTGGGTGTCGTTGTGGGCCAGGTGGTCGGCCACGCCCGACAGGCGCGTGTGCACGTCGCCGCCGCCCAGGTCCTCGGCGCTGACCACCTCGCCCGTGGCGGCCTTCACCAGCGGCGGGCCGCCCAGGAAGATGGTGCCCTGGTTCTTGACGATGATGGACTCGTCGCTCATGGCCGGCACATAGGCGCCGCCGGCCGTGCACGAGCCCATGACCACGGCGATCTGGGCAATGCCCTCGGCGCTCATGTTGGCCTGGTTGAAGAAGATGCGGCCGAAGTGCTCGCGGTCGGGGAACACATCGTCCTGGTTGGGCAGGTTGGCGCCGCCCGAGTCCACCAGGTAGATGCAGGGCAGGCGGTTCTGCGCGGCGATCTCCTGGGCGCGCAGGTGCTTCTTCACCGTCATCGGATAGTAGGTGCCGCCCTTCACCGTGGCGTCGTTGCACACGATCATGCAGTCCACGCGG
>NZ_JTKZ01000770.1:0-5114 GCF_000799035.1 Delftia sp. ZNC0008 | reverse complement strand
TGGCTCGGCACTGCCGGCCATGCAATCGATCGCGGCGCGCCTGCCAGCCTCCGCGCGGGTGAAGGCCTACGTGGAAATCACCGATGACGGCGAATGCCAGCCCATGGACAGCGCTGCCCGCTGGCGCACCGAGTGGATCACCGCCGCGCCGGGCCAGCCTGGGCAGAGGCTGTGCCAGCGGCTGATGTACCGGCCGCTGCCGCCGGGCAACGGCTATCTGTGGATGGCGGGCGAGTCCGGCGCCATGCGTGCGCTGAAGCGGCATTTCCTGGACCGTGGCATCGCACCCGGCCAGCTGAGCGCCAAGGGCTACTGGAAGTGCGGCGAGGCGGACCACAAGGACCGCTAGAGCGGCGCAAGCGGCACAAAACGGCCTCCTTCACAGATCAACACAGAGCGCCTCATCCCCCGGGTAATCACCCGGACACGGGATGGAGGCGCTCACTAGAATTCAAAAATGAACTTTGACAACAACATTCAAATTTAATGAAAAACAGCGGCCTCCGGACAGCGACTGCCTCGGCTTGCGAACTGCATGCAGCCTATGCGGCCGGCACGCTGACGCCCACGCAAGCCACCGAGCATTGCCTGCAAACGGCCTGTGAAAGCCCGTCCGTGTTCACGCGCATCACTGCGGAGCGCGCGCTGGAAGAGGCCAGGCAATCCACGCAGCGCTGGCGTACGGGCCGCCCGCTCGGGCCGCTGGACGGCGTGCCCATCAGCTGGAAGGACCTGTTCGATGTGCGTGGCACGCCCACCACGGCGGCATCGGCCCTGCTTCGCTCTGCCCCGCCAGCCCCTGCCGATGCCCCCGTGGTGGCGCGGGCCGCGGCGGCCGGCATGGTCTGCCTGGGCAAGACCAACCTCAGCGAGTTCGCCTATTCGGGACTGGGCCTGAACCCCGGCTTCGGCACCCCCGCCAATCCCCGCCTGGGTGGGCGCGCACGGGCGCCTGGCGGCTCCTCCAGCGGCGCGGCCCTGGCCGTGGTGCAGGGCTGCGGGCCGCTGGCCATGGGAACGGACACGGCAGGATCGGTGCGCATTCCCGCAGCCTTCAACGGGCTGGTGGGCTTTCGTGCCAGCCGGGGGCGCTATCCCATGCAAGGGGTCTTTGCGCTGTCACCTTCCCTGGACACGCTGGGGCCGCTGGCCCTGGGCGTGGCCGACTGCATGGCCCTGGACCAGGTGCTGCGCAGCACCGTGCCTGCCGGCGATGCCGCTGCAGGCCCTGCCGTCCCAGGCCCTGTCATAGGCCTGCAGGGACAGGTGTTCGTCATCGACCCCGGCCTGCTGGACGACGACCGCGTGCAGGTGCAGGTGCGCGACGCGATTGCAGCCGGCCTGGCCCTGCTGCAGCGGCAGGGCGCCCGCGTGCAGCGGCGCCGGCTGCAAAGCCTGGACACGGTGCAGACGCTGACGCAGCGCCATGGCTGGCTGGGCGCGCATGAGGCATTGGCCACGCACCGCGAGCGCCTGGATGCCCCGGAGCAGGCCGCGCGCATGGACCCGCGCGTGCGCAGCCGGCTGGCGGCCGCAAGGCATCTGGACCATGGCGGCTACCTGCAACTGCTGGCACGGCGCCAGCCATTGATGGCGCTGTTTGCGCAGGAGCTGGGCGGCGCCACCCTGGTGCTGCCCACGGTGGGCCATCCGGCGCCGCTGCTGCAGCCCCTGCTGGAAGACGACGCGCTGTTTGCCCAGACCAATCTCGCCACGCTGCGCCTGACCATGCCCGGCAGCTTCCTGGATGCGCCGGCCGTGGCCCTGCCCTGCGGCGCCCTGTGCCTGCAAGGCCCTGGCGCGAGCACCGAACGGCTTCCCATCGGCCTGCAGCTGATGCGCTCGCAGGGCGATGACGACCGGCTGCTGCGCATTGCCCTGGCCGTCGAACAGGCGCTTTCTTCCCTCAACCGTTCCCAGTGAAAAAGGAGTGCATGCAATGAGCAAGGACATACAGATCACGTTTGGCGTGGACGTCGATGCCGTCGGCGGCTGGCTCGGTTCGTATGGCGGGGAAGACTCGCCCGACGACATCTCGCGCGGCATGTTCGCGGGCGAGGTCGGCTCGCTGCGGCTGCTCAGGCTGTTCGACAAATACGGCCTCAAGACCACCTGGTTCATCCCGGGCCACTCCGCCGAGACCTTTCCCGAGCAGATGAAGGCCGTGGTGGACGCGGGCCATGAGATCGGCATCCACGGCTACAGCCATGAGAACCCGATTGCCATGACGCCCGAGCAGGAGGAAGCGGTGCTCGACCGCAGCATCGAGGTCATCACGCGGCTGGCCGGCCGCGCGCCCACGGGCTACGTCGCTCCGTGGTGGGAATTCAGCCCCGTCACCAACGAGCTGCTGCTCAAGAAAGGCATCAAGTACGACCACAGCCTGATGCACAACGACTTCCACCCGTACTACGTGCGCGTGGGCGACCAGTGGACCCGCATCGACTACAGCAAGCATCCCGACACCTGGATGAAGCCCCTGGTGCGCGGCAAGGAGACACGGCTGGTCGAGATCCCCGCCAACTGGTACCTGGACGACCTGCCGCCCATGATGTTCATCAAGAAGTCGCCCAACAGCCACGGCTTCGTCAACCCGCGCGACATAGAGCAGATGTGGCGCGACCAGTTCGACTGGGTCTACCGCGAGCACGACTACGCGGTCTTCCCCATCACCATCCACCCCGATGTCTCCGGCCGGCCCCAGGTGCTGCTGATGCTGGAGCGCCTGATCGAGCATTTCCAGTCGCACGACGGCGTGCGCTTCATGACGTGCGACCAGATCGCCGACGACTTCCTGCGCCGCCAGCCGCGTTGATGCCGCATCCCACCTCAGCGAGGACACCATGAATACCTCCGCCATTGCCTCCGACGCCCCAGGCGCCGGCCATCCGGCCCCGGCCGGGATCGATGCCCCCTGGACCGCGCCCACCGTGACGCGCAGGCAGGTCAGCTACGCCACCTGGGTCTGCTTTTTCGCCTGGGTCTTTGCCGTCTACGACTTCATCCTCTTCGGCACCCTGCTGCCGCAACTGGGCGAGCACTTCCAGTGGAGCGCCGAGCAGCAGGCGCGGCTGAACACCTGGGTGACGCTGGGCACGGTGATCGTGGCCTTCGGCATCGGCCCCATCGCCGACCGGCTGGGCCGGCGCAAGGGCATCATCATCGCCGTGGCGGGCGCCGCGCTGTGCTCGGGCCTGACGGCGCTGGCCGGCTGGGTGATCGGGCTGTCGGCGGGGCTGGGCTTCGTGCTGCTGATCGTGGTGCGCTCGCTGGCGGGCCTGGGCTATGCAGAGCAAAGCATCAACGCCACCTACCTGAGCGAGCTGTTCTCCCTGGTCTACACGGACCCGGCCTCCCTGCGCCGGCGCGGCTTCATCTACTCGCTGGTGCAAGGTGGCTGGCCCGTGGGCGCGGTGCTCACGGCCGTGCTGGTGGCCCTGCTGTATCCGCTGGGCGAGCGCTGGTTCGGCCAGGGCGGCGGCTGGGTGCTGTCCTTCGTGTTCGCCATGTTCCCCGCCCTGGTGATTGCCGTGCTGGGCCGCCGGCTGGTGGAAACGCCCCAGTTCCTGACCGCGCGGCGCGTTGCCGATCTGCGCCGTGCCGGACGCGAGGCAGAGGCCGCACGCCTGGCCCAGGCCCATGGCGCCCACCCGCAGCAAGCGCAGCACACCGGCCTGTCGGCCATGTTCCGGGGCGCCTCGCTGCGGCCCACGCTGTCGCTGGCCCTGGGCTTTTTCCTGAACTGGTTCGCCATCGTGATCTTCGCGGTGCTGGGCACCTCGGTGCTGGGCGGCGCCGGTGGCACGCCGGGCAAGGGCGTGGATTTCTCCAGCGCGCTGCAGGTGCTCATCATCTCCAATCTCGCGGGCTTCCTGGGCTATGTCTTCCATGGCTGGCTCGGTGACCGCATAGGCCGGCGCAACGCCGTGGCCATAGGCTGGATGCTGGGTGGCCTGGCCTTCGCACTCATGCTGAACGCGCCTTCGGGCGACTTCTGGCGCATCGTGCCGCTGTACTCGCTGGGGCTGTTCTTCCTGATCGGCCCCTATGCAGCCGCCCTGTTCCTGATCGGCGAGAGCTTTCCCAGCCACATCCGTGCCACGGCCAGCTCCTTCGTCAACGCCATGGGCCAGGTGGGCGCCATCGCGGCAGGCTTCGGCGTGACCTGGACGCTGTCGCAGGGGGCGGACTGGGCACAGGCGGCGCTGTACTGGGGAGCCATTCCCTGCGCGGCCTCGGGCCTGCTGATGTTCCTGGCGCCCCATGTCGATCCCCAGACCGTGAAGTGAGGCCGCCATGCACCCGCAGATCGACAGGAACAAGGTCGCCCTCATCACCGGCGCTGCCAGCGGCATCGGCCAGGCGCTGGCCGTGGCCTACGCGCAGGCCGGCGTTGCCGTGGCCGGCAGCTACTACCCGCAGGACCCGCACGATCCCGGCCAGACCCGGGACCTTGTCGAGCGCGCGGGCGGGCGGTGCGTGATGGAGGCGGTCGATGTGGGCGATGCCGAGCAGGTCGAGCACCTGGCCCGCGTCGCCGTGGACCGCTTCGGCCGGCTGGACTTCGCCGTCGCCAATGCAGGTTTGCTGCGCCAGGCGGCCCTGGCCGAGATGAGCGATGCGCAGTGGCAGGAGGTCATCAACATCGACCTGGGCGGCGTCATGCGCACCTTCCGGGCCAGTGCGCGCCACATGGCTGCAGGCGGGGCCATGGTGGCCGTCTCCTCCATTGCAGGCGGCGTCTACGGCTGGGAGCAGCATGCCCACTATGCGGCCGCCAAGGCAGGCGTGCCCGGGCTGTGCCGCGCCGTGGCCATGGAGCTGGCACCGCGCGGCATACGCTGCAACGCCGTGATTCCGGGCCTGATCGAGACGCCGCAGTCGCTGGACCCGGTCAACTCGCTGGGCCCGGCGGGCCTGGCGCAGGCGGCCAGGGGCATCCCGCTGGGACGCGTGGGGCAGGCCCGCGAAATCGCCGCCCTGATCCGTTTCCTGACCAGCGACGAGGCCTCCTACATCACCGGCCAATCCATCATTGCCGACGGCGGCCTGACGGTGCGCTGGCCCAGTTGAGGACATCCGACATGAGCACATCCAAGCCACTGGACACGCGG
>NZ_JTKZ01000869.1:0-4035 GCF_000799035.1 Delftia sp. ZNC0008 | reverse complement strand
CTGCCGCTGCGCCTTGACCGTGCGCGCCAGCGCCGCTGCGGCCAGGTCTGCGTCGTCGCGCGATTTGCGCGCCTGCTGCTCGGCGTCGGCCAGCGCGGCACGGGCCTGCAGGCGCTCCAGCCGGGAGATCACGCCCGCCTTGAGCATGCTTTGCGCGGCCGCGTCATGCACGCGCACGCCCTCAAGCGCACGCTCGCGCAGCCGTGCGGCCCGCTCGGCCAGCTGGGCGCCGAAGTAGCGCTGCACCAGCAGCGAATGCAGGGCGTGGCTGCTGCTGGCGGCATCGGCCAGGGCTTCGTCGGTGGCAGCGTCCAGGCCACTGCGCACCGCATCGGACAGGCCGCCCAGGTACAGCGGCCAGACCAGGGACAGGCTGGCCGAGGCATTCGTGCTCTTGCGCTGCAAGGCATAGGAGGTGGGCAGTTGCGGCAGCGAGGGAATGGCCGGCCCCACCGAGGGCGGCAGCTGGCCGAGGACACCGTCCAGGGTGCGCCGCGCAGGATCGAGATCGATGTCGGCATTGGCCGAGTAGCGGTAGCCCAGGCCCGTGATGGCCACGGAAGGCCCGCCCAGCCCCTGCGTACCCTGGCGTCTGAGCCGCGCGCTTTCCACGGCCTTGGCCGAGGCGGCCAGTTGGTCGGAGCCCTCCAGCAGCGCCTGGCGGGCCTGCACGAAGCTCATCGCGGCGGCGGCCTGGGAGGCCGGAGCCTCCCCTGCAGCCTGGGCCGCCCCTGCGACCATGCCCAGCGCCGCCAGCCACGGCAGCCACGGCAAAACGCGCGCAGGCCGCGCAAGCAACGGAAAAAACATGGAAGCGCTCAATGGCATGAATGGGGGCGCCTTGCGTGGTTCACCGATGGTGGCGAAGCTTACACGGGCTTGCAGGCGGGCCCCCGTCGGACAAGGTCCTGTGCCTTGTGCCGCCGGCACCGTGCAACAGGGTCGATTTGCGTGGCGTTCCATCCCATTTCTGTGCGCAGGTGCCGCGCCATGCCGCTACACTGGCGCCTGCCTGCGCGAGCATGTCCTGGCGGACCTGTCCGCAGGCCTTTTTTTTCTGCCCGGCATCGGCCCGATGCCCCGACTGACCACCATGTCCACCGTCTTCAACTTCACCTTCGTCCCCTGGTTCCGGTCCGTGGCTCCCTATATCCACAAGTTCCGACACCAGACCTTTGTGGTGGGACTGACGGGCGAGGCCATCGCATCGGGCAAGCTCAGCTCCATCGTCCAGGACCTGGCCATGATCCAGGCCATGGGCGTGAAGATCGTGCTGGTCCATGGCTTCCGTCCCCAGGTCAACGAACAGCTTGCCGCCAAGGGCCATGAGGCCCAGTACTCGCGCGGCGTGCGCATCACCGACTCCGTGGCGCTGGACTGCGCCCAGGAAGCCGCCGGCCAGCTGCGCTATGAGATCGAGGCCGCCTTCAGCCAGGGCCTGCCCAATACGCCCATGGCCGGCGCGCGGGTGCGGGTGATCTCGGGCAACTTCCTCACGGCGCGGCCCGTGGGCATCGTGGACGGCGTGGATTTCAAGCATTCGGGCCTGGTGCGCAAGGTCGATGTCAGCGGCATCCGCAGCGCCCTGGACATGGATGCCATGGTGCTGATGTCGCCCTTCGGCTTCTCGCCCACCGGCGAGGCCTTCAACCTGAGCATGGAAGAGGTGGCCACGCGCGTGGCCATCGAGCTGAAGGCCGACAAGCTGATCTTCATGACCGAGGTGCCGGGCATCCGCATGGACCCCACGGGCCCGGCCGACGAGACCAACCCCATCGACACCGAGCTGCCGCTGGCCACGGCCCGCCGCATGCTGGCCGAGCTGCCCACGCCCGAGCAGCCCACGGACACGGGCTTTTACCTGCAGCACTGCGTGCATGCCTGCGAGCACGGTGTGGAGCGCAGCCACATCCTGCCCTTCGCCATCGACGGCGCGCTGCTGCTGGAGATCTATGTGCACGACGGCATCGGCACCATGATCATCGACGAGAAGCTGGAAGAGCTGCGCGAGGCCACGCCCGACGACGTGGCCGGCATCATCCAGCTGATCGAGCCCTTCGAGAAGGACGGCACCCTGGTCAAGCGCAGCCGCACCGAGATCGAGCGCGACATCGCCCACTACACCATCATCGAACACGATGGCGTGATCTTCGGCTGCGCCGCGCTCTACCCCTATCCCAGCGCCAGGACGGCCGAGATGGCGGCCGTCACCGTCTCGCCCAAGAGCCAGGGCACGGGCGACGGCGAGAAGCTGCTCAAGCGCATAGAGCAGCGCGCCAAGGCCCAGGGCCTGGACAGCCTGTTCGTGCTGACCACGCGCACCATGCACTGGTTCATCAAGCGCGGCTTCCAGCCCGTGGACCCCGACTGGCTGCCCGAGGCGCGCAAGGCCAAGTACAACTGGGACCGCAAAAGTCAGGTCCTGGTCAAGAAGTTGTAACCCCCTGAGGCGCTGTGCGCCTTCGCCCTCACGAGGGGGGCATACGGGCGGCCGGCGACACCCTCGGTGCGGGGGCGGCGCGGCCGGCCCAGGCCCTTCCTCGGTGTCTCTCGTCTTCAGGCCGCGCCAATTTTTTTGAAATCGCCCAAATCAAGCGACATGGTGGCGCAACTCAGCCTTGCACTGCTGCCTGCCAGCGTGCGGCCGCCTTGCCGGCCGCTGCCAGCGCCGCATCGCGCTGCGGCGCGTCGGCCGGGCATTCGGTGAGGTAGCCCGTCACCAGCAGCGGTGCGCTTTGCGGCGTGGGCCAGGCGATGACGGCATCGTTGGCCGTGCCGCGATCGCCGGTGCCCGTCTTTCCACCCACACGCCAGCCGGCCGGCATGCCCGCGCGCAGGCGCTTGTCGCCCGTGCGGCTGGCCACCAGCCACTGCTGCAGCAGGGCGCGGCCATGGCCGTCCAGCACCGATCCCAGCAGCAGGCGCTGCATGCTTTGCACCATGGCCAGGGGCGTGGTGGTGTCGCGCTCGTCGCCGGGCAGGCCTTCGTTGAGCTCGGGCTCCATGCGGTCCAGGCGCGTGGTCTCGTCGCCGCTGGCGCGCAGCCACTGCGTCAGCGCCTGCGGTCCGCCGCTGGCGTCCAGCAGCAGGTTGGCGGCGGTGTTGTCGCTGAGCACCACGGCGGCCTCGCACAGCTCGGAGATGGTCATGCCGCCGCCGTCACCGGCACGCGGGCCGCTGGCCGGCGAGTAGGGAACCAGCCGGGAGCTGGCGTAGTGCACGCGGCGCGACAGGCGCTCATCGCCCTGCTGCACGCGGTCCAGCACCTGGGCGGCCAGCAGCAGCTTGAAGGTGCTGCACATGACAAAGCGCTCATCGCCGCGGTGGTCCACGCTGGCGCCCGACTCCACCTCCAGCACGGCCACGCCGAGCCGGCCGCCCACACTTTTCTCGATGCGCGCCAACTCCGTCCTGAAGGCCTGGTCGGCAGCCCCCTGTTTTTTTGATGGCAGGGCGCAGCCCGCCAGCCCGGCCGCCATCCAGGCGGCCGCGCCGCCCGTCATCAGAAAATCGCGTCTTTGCATTGTTTTTCCTTTTCAGTTGCAGATCGACAAACGCAACGATAGCGCCGCGCCCAATCTGCGACCAGCGTGAATAATTGGCAGCATCCCTTAGAAAAACTATTGGCTCACCATGCAACTGCCCCTCAATGCCCTGCGCATGTTCGACGCGGCCGCGCGCCATCTCAACCTGACGCGGGCGGCCGACGAGCTGTGCGTGACCCAGGCCGCCGTCAGCCAGCACATCCGCAACCTGGAGGAGCGCCTGGGCAAGCCGCTGTTCCGGCGCCTGCCGCGCGGCCTGGCGCTGACCGACGAAGGCCATGCGCTGTGGCCTGCCGTGGCCGAGAGCTTTGCGCGCATAGAGCATTCGCTGCAGCAGGTGGCCGAGCCGCGCCCGCGCGAGGTCCTCACCGTGGGCGTGGTCGGCACCTTCGCCATCGGCTGGCTGATTCCCAGGCTGGGCCAGTTCCAGCAGCAGCACCCCTACATCGACCTGCGACTGCTCACGCACAACAACCGCGTGGACACGCGG
>NZ_JTKZ01000003.1:0-6709 GCF_000799035.1 Delftia sp. ZNC0008 | reverse complement strand
CCGCGCTGAAGATCATGGTGGGCTTTGCCGCCGGCGGCGCCAACGACATCGTGGCCCGCATCCTGGCCAAGGAGCTGCAGCAGCGCCTGGGCCAGAGCGTGGTGGTGGAGAACCGCGGCGGCGCGGGCGGCCTGATCGCCAGCGAAGTGGTGGCCAAGGCACCCAAGAACGGCTACACGCTTCTGCTAGGCTCCATCGGCAGCAACACCGTGGCGCCCGTGCTGGCCAAGAAGCTGTCGTTCGACCCGCGCAAGGACCTGGAGCCCATCACCCTGGTGGCCGAATCCGGCAACGCGCTGCTGGTGAACGCCGCCCTGCCCTACAAGACGGTGCAGGAAATGATCGAGGCCGCGCGCAAGGCGCCGGGCAGCATCAACTACGCATCGTCGGGCAACGGCTCCACGCTGCACCTGGCCGGCGCGCTGTTCGCGCAGCAGGCCGGCGTGAACCTGGTGCACGTGCCCTACCGCGGCAACGGCCCGGCCATCACCGATGTGTCGGGCGGCCAGGTGCAGGCCATCTTCTCGGGCATTCCGCCTGCCATCACATCGGCCAAGACCGGCCAGACCCGCATCCTGGCCGTGACCACGAAGCAGCGCGTCAAGAACCTGCCCAACGTGCCCACCGTCGCCGAGGCCGGCCTGCCCGGCTATGCCTTCACGTCCTGGTACGGCCTGTTCACCACGGGCGGCACGGACCCGGCCATCGTCGAGCGGCTGGCCCTGGAAGTGCGCAAGATCATGGAGCGCCCCGAAGTGCAGGCCCAGTTCGAGGCCCAGGGCCTGGACCCCGAGACCAGCGACCCCAAGTCCTTCAAGCAGCAGATCGACCGCGAGCTGACGCGCTGGAGCCGTGACGTGAAGACCATGGGCATCACCGCCGACTGAGGCAGGCTCTTTCATGCACGCCTCTTCCTCTCCCTTCTCTCCCGGCAACCCCTACGACTCCAGGCGGGTGCCCGTGTTCGCGCGCAATGCCGTGTCCACCTCCCACCCGCTGGCGGCGCAGGCCGGCCTGCGCATGCTGTGGGCAGGCGGCAACGCGGTGGACGCGGCCATTGCGGCGGCGGCGGCCATGACCATCGTCGAGCCGGTGAGCAACGGCCTGGGCTCGGACGCCTTCTGCATCCTCTGGGATGGCAAGGAGCTGCACGGACTCAACGCCAGCGGCCGCGCACCGCAGGGCTGGGCGCCCGAGTACTTCCACCAGCGCTATGGCCCCCAGGACAAGCCGCCGCGCCGGGGCGTGGACTCCATCACCGTGCCGGGCGCCGTCAGCGCCTGGGTGGCCCTGCACGAGCGCTTCGGCAAGCTGCCCTTTGACGCGCTGATGGAGCCGGCCGCCGAGATCGCCGAGCGCGGCTACCTGGTGCCGCCCGTGGTCCAGCAGAAATGGGCCGCAGGCGCGCCCGAGCTGCAATCGCAGCCGGGGTTCAGGGAAAGCTTCCTGCCCCGGGGCCGCGCGCCCGAGGTGGGCGAGCTGTTTTGCTTTCCCGCCGCAGCGCGCGCCCTGCGCGCCATTGGCGCCACGCGCGGCAAGGCCTTCTATGAAGGCGAGATTGCCCGGGCCGTGACCTCGTTCGTGCAGCAGCACGGCGGCTGCCTGGGCATGGCCGACATGGCCGCGCACGAGGTGCAATGGGTGCAGCCGCTGGCCAAGGACTACCGCGGCCACACGCTGCACGAGATCCCGCCGGGCGGGCAAGGCATTGCCGCGCAGGTCGCGCTGGGCATTCTGTCCAACTTCGACCTGGCCAGCCTGCCCGTGGATGGCGTGGCCTCCCAGCATCTGCAGATCGAGGCCATGAAGCTGGCCTTTGCCGACATCTACCGCTACGTGGCCGACGCGGACATGGAGGTGACGCCCGCACAGATGCTCGACGACGCCTACCTGGCCTCGCGCGCCAGGCTCATCGATCCGCGCCGTGCGCAGGACTTCAAGGCCGGCAACCCCGTGCGCGGCGGCACCATCTACCTGACGGCGGCCGACGAGAACGGCATGATGGTCAGCTTCATCCAGAGCAACTTCTCGGGCTTTGGCTCGGGCGTGGTGGAGCCGAGCTTCGGCATCAGCCTGCAAAACCGCGGCCACGGCTTCGGCACCGACCCCCAGCATCCCAACCGCGCCAACCTGGTGGGCCCGGGCAAGCGCCCCTTCCACACCATCATTCCGGCCTTCCTGACCCGCGACGGCCAGCCCGTGATGAGCTTCGGCGTCATGGGCGGCAACATGCAGCCCCAGGGCCACATGCAGACTGTGGTGCGCATGCTGGACTACCGCCAGTCGCCCCAGGCGGCCTGCGATGCGCCGCGCTGGCGCGTCAACGAAGGCCTGGCCATCAACGTGGAAGGCGGCATGGACCCGGCCACCATTGCCGGCCTGCAGGCGCTGGGCCACCAGGTGGAGGTCATCCACGACCCCTACCAGGACTTCGGTGCCGGCCAGTTCATCTGGCGGATGGGCGATCCCGCCGTGGAGGGCTACCAGATCGCCAGCGACCCGCGCCGCGACGGGCTGGCGGCCGGGTTCTGAAGCGTGCTCCAACCCGCCTGTGGCTACTCCGCGCGCAGACGCCCCTGCCGGGTCAGCCGCGCCGCCAGCGCGGCTTCTTCGCTGACCAGGCGCTGCAGCACGGCCGCGCTGGCCGGGAAGGGCTCGCTGCCCAGCTCGCGGATCAGGCGGCTGAACTCCGGGTCGGCTACAGACTGGGAGATCCAGCCATACAGGCTGTCCACGCTG
Organism: Delftia sp. ZNC0008; assembly: GCF_000799035.1. Lineage (NCBI taxonomy): Bacteria > Pseudomonadati > Pseudomonadota > Betaproteobacteria > Burkholderiales > Comamonadaceae > Delftia > Delftia sp. ZNC0008. The sequence continues at coordinate 3,970 of NZ_JTKZ01000003.1, read as the reverse complement.
GCCGTGGGCGCACCCTTGGGCGCGAACACGCCCACGAAGGTGGTGGCATCGAACACCGGCAGGCCCAGCTGGGCCAGGTCGGGCACATCGGCCAGCCCGCCCCCGGCGCGCGGCCCCAGCACGAACAGCGCGCGCAAGGCGCCGCTCTTGATATGCGGCGTGGAGCTGGTGATCTGGTCCACCACGGCATCGATCTGCCCGCCGATCAGATCGACCAGGGCCGGCCCCGATCCCTTGTAGGGCACGGGATTGACGCGCACCTTCACGGCATCTTCCAGCTGCAGCACGGCCAGGTGATTGGGCGAGCCCGGGCCGGCATGGCCCACGGTCACGCTGCCATCCTTGGCCTTCATCGCCTTGATGAAATCGGCAGCGGTCTTGAAGCGCGCGTCGTTGGCGCGCACCACCACGACCACAGGCGTGCGGCTGACCACGGCAATGGGCGCAAAGCTGTCGGCGCGGTAGGGCAGCTTGATCATCTCGGGCAAGGTGCCCAACTGGCCCGGCGTGGCCACCAGCAGCGTATGCCCGTCCGGCTCGGCGCGCGCCACCCAGCCCGAGCCCACGGCACCACCGCCGCCCGCACGGTTGTCCACGATCACGGACTGCCCCGCATGCCGGGCCAGCGGAATGCCCAGCGTGCGGGCCACGATGTCCACGTTGCCGCCCGGCGCAAAGGGCACGACCAGCGTGAGCGGCTTGGCGGGAAATCCGCGCGCCTGCACTGCAGATGCGGCCCATGCCGCAGCCAGCGCCGCGAAAGATACCGCCGTGCGTATAAAGCCTCTGCGGCCCGATGTGATTCGATTCATTTTCTCTGTCTCCTGCTATTTGAAAATCAATGACCCCAATACAGGCGCGCGGGGTTATCGACCAATACCGTGCGTCTGTATTCCTCTGGAACCCAATCCACCAGTGCCTGCGCCAATTCGCCAGCGGAATTCGAACGGGCCTTTATTCCGGGATGCGGCCAGTCCGACCCCCATACGATCCGGTGCGGATTGGCCTGCACCAGGGCATGTGCAATGGGAACCACGGCCGGGTCCGCGGCCGATGCCGTTGCCGATATCCGGTAGGCGCCCGAGAACTTCACCCAGGCCCGGCCTTCCTTCATCAGCGCCTGCAGGTTGCGGCTGCCCGGCCCGCCGGCGCCCAGCTGGCGCGACGGGTGGCCGAAGTGATCCACCACCACGGCCACGCCCATGTCGGCCACGCGCTGCGCCAGGCCAGGGTCGTCATCCACGTTCACCAGCAATTGCACATGCCAGCCCAGACCCCGGATGCGGTCGGCCACGGTCCGCAGGCTGGAGACGGAGACCCCGCCCGAAAACAGCGCATTGCACCGAGCGCCGCGCACGCCCAGGGCGTGCAGCGCTTCGATCTCTGTATCCGGCGTGTCCTCGTAGATCACGGCCACGCCACGCATGCGGCCCGCTTCGGCATGGCGCAGCGTCTGCTTGAGCAGGCCGTGGTCGCGGCCATACACGCTGGGCTGGACCAGAACGCAGCGGCCCACGCCCAATGGGCGAAAGGCTTTCCAATAATCGTCCATGGACGCGACAGCCGGCGTATAGGCGCGTTCCGCAATCAACGGAAAATCATCGGAACGACCAAATACATGGAAATGGGTATCGCAGGAATTTTCCGGAAACAGATATTGTTCCGCTGGATTTTCGACTGCGTCGCAATCAACGGCACAGCGGTTGAAACTGGGTGAATTCATGGGCGTTCATTTCAAAGCTGGTGCATTGTCGTGACGCACGTAAAATTCAGTCAAGCTCATCTTTGTCATCATCAAAATGAACAGCATTCAACATGCGGACGGCGCGCCCCGGGCTCCGGTCAACCTGCGCAGCATCGACCTCAACCTGCTGGTGATCTTCCAGGCCCTGGTGGAAGAACGCAGCGTGGGCAAGGCCGCCGCGCGGCTGGGCATCACCTCCTCGGCCGTCAGCCATGCGCTGCGCCGGCTGCGTACCCAGTTCAACGACCCGCTGCTGCTGCGCACGGCCGAAGGCATGTCGCCCACGCCCGAGGCCGTGCGCCTGGCGCGCAGCTTCCGCAAGGCCTTCAGCGAGATCGAAAGCGCCATCGAGGTCAGCAAGGGCTTCGATCCGGCCACGGCGCGGCGCAATTTCCACCTGCGCCTGTCCGACTACGTGGGCGTGCTGCTGCTCCCGCAGCTGTGCATCCATCTGCGTGCGGTGGCGCCGGGCATCAGCCTGTCGGTGCAGTCCTTCGACGGCCGCCAGCCCTCGGACCGCGTCGAGTACGAAGGCGTGGAGATACGGCTGTCCGTCTCGCGCGGTCGCTCGGTGCTGTCGGCGTCACGGCGCCTGCTGGACGACCAGTGGATGGTGCTGATGCGCAAGGACCATCCGGCCGCCGCCTCCCCGCTCACGCTGGAAAAATACCTGGAGCAGGGCCACCTGAAGGTCACGGGCGTGGGCAGCAGCATCGTGGACGAACTCCTGGCCGAGCGCGGGCTGGCGCGGCGCGTGATGTTCCAGGTGCCCACCTGGCTGGGCATGGTGCCCGTCATCGAATCCACCGACCTGGTGGCCGCCATGCCCGCGCACTGGATGCACAGCGTGCTGTCCGGCTCCAACTGCGTGGCGCGCCCCATGCCCCTGCCCGAGCTGGCCCTGTCCATCGACGCCGTCTGGCATCCGCGCAACGACCATGACGCGGGGCACAAATGGTTCAGGGAGCTGATCCACCAGATCTTCCAGGAGGCGTACAGCAAGTCACAGCGCGGATATATACTTTGATACATACCAGCAGGAGGAATCACCGTGACGCAGACTGCCAAGCTTTTCACCACCGGTCGCAGCCAGGCCGTGCGCCTTCCCTATGAATTCCGGTTCGAGGAAAAAGAGGTCTACATACGTCGCGACCCCATCACGGGCGACGTGATCCTGTCGCGCCGTCCCGACTCATGGCAAGAGTTCTTTGCGCTCGACGCCACCACCGACGTGCCGGCCGATTTCATGGACACCGCTGACCGAGCGCAGCCAGAGTCAGGCCGCGATCCGTTTGCCGACGAAGGCAGTACGCGATGACACGCTACCTGCTGGACACCAACATCGCCAGCCACATCATCAAAGGCGATATCCCTGCCGTGCGCGAACAGCTGGTTCGCGTACCCATGCACCAGATCGCAGTGTCGGCGGTCACGCAGGCCGAACTGATGTACGGGGTCGCCAAGCGCGGCCACCCTGCCGGGCTGTCGCTGCGGGTGACAGGGTTCCTGGCCCGCGTCGAGGTGCTGCCCTGGACGGCCCAGGTGGCCGATGCCTACGGCCACCTGCGCGCCGCTTGCGAGGCGGCCGGCATCACGCTGGCCTCCATGGACATGATGATTGCCGCGCACGCCCTGCTCCTGCAGCAGCAGGCCGCGCAGGCCGGCGAGCGCTCGGTTCTGGTCATAAGAGACCGGGTGTTCAGCCGCATTCCCGAACCCGGACTGGCCATCGCGGACTGGACCACCGGCCCGGCTGGCTGAATCGGCGCTTAACCCAGCCCTCATGCTTTTCGGTGAAGATGCGGTCTTTCCGCCGCACAAGCCATGACACCAGAACAAAACACTCCAGCGCTGCAGCGCCGCAACCTCGGCCTGCTCGTGGCCGCGCAATCGCTGGGGGGCGCGTCGCCGCCCATCATCATTTCGCTGGGCGGCCTGGTGGGGCAGCAGCTGTCCACCAATCCCACGGCCACCACGCTGCCGGTCAGCATCTACCAGCTGGGCCTGGCGCTGTCCACGCTGCCCGCGGCCTGGCTGATGCAGCGCATGGGGCGGCGCACGGCCTATGTGCTGGGCGCCATCCTGGGCGTGGTCTCGGGCGTGATCGCGGCCCAGGGCATTGCGCACTCCGATTTCGTGACCTTCTGCATCGGCACGGCGCTGGCGGGCTTTTACGCGGCCTGCGTGCAGAGCTACCGCTTCGCGGCCACCGACGCCATGACGCGG